>NZ_CAURPW010000004.1 GCF_963526985.1 uncultured Campylobacter sp. | reverse complement strand
TTTTTAGTTTGTTTATTTTACGACCTATTGTATGTTTTTACAAATTTGTTTTTGGGGTGGGGTGTAGTTTTTTAGCGGCTACTATTTTTTGATTGTAGTGGTTTGGGTACTTGATTTGCTGTTGATAGGTTGAGTTGTTATATCGGGCGAAGTTTGTATTTTTTAATATAGAAGTAAATGGTTATGGCTGAATATTTTTGCAATAGTAATTAAATTATGAGATTCTTTGGATACAGTTAATGAGATAGAGTAAAGAACAATAAATACAGATTATGTATGGCTAAATTTTTATCTTGTTAAGACATTAAATGCTAGGCGGTTGTTTAAATAAAAACTTCATCGCTACTAAAGGTCTGAGCTAGCAGAGCAGTAAATTGCCATTTTTAAACAAGATCAAAATTATCCAAAAGGGCATTAAATTTATGTCGGTGGGTATTTATGTAGGAAAAAATGAGCTTTATTGTCTGCTTCGTATCGACAAGTCGGAATGAAACTATTTTCACTTTAACGAGAATTGCAAAGAGGAAGCTTGCCGCGAAAAAATAGAAAGACCAAAGACAAAAACGGCTACTCAAAGCTAAGATGGGTAAAAATTTTCGATCGAAAATAAGCATTTGACATTATTCTTTTAGCTTATTCTGGAGTAAAAATGACAAATTTGGTATTAAATAGCAAGAGATGAAAATCGTAATTTTATAGCACTGCTGAAAGTAAAGCAAAAAGACAAAAATAGGAATCCTTGAAGTAGAGTTTTAGGGTGCGTCTCATACCCAAAGGATGGCGGTAGCGGCTAAATGGAAGCCAAGCAGTAAAGCTTTTGCCTGCAGCATGAATTCAATTTGCGCAAGGAGTAAGAGATGATAAATCCATAACAATCAAAAAACGCGGTACGATTTTAAGATCAGCATCGACAACGCATCTACTTTTGAGCTACTTTGCAAAGCTTACGAGATGAAAAAGAGCGGTATAATAGATCTTATCATAGAGAATTTTGCCAAAGGCAACCTTAAACTAAAGCATTGCGTTCAAAGCATCACCGAGCAAAAACGCGCATTAAAAGCAAAATGTGAAAGCGAACTATCGCTTTTTACAAAGTCGGACGACGAATGTTAAATTTATACCGTTATTTTAGTGAACAGAGACTAAAATTTTAATTTTTACGTCGACTCCGAGAGCAGCGGTGTGCTTTAGATGGTTGCAGGAGTGAAGCCGCCGTTCGCAGTTCCTGCTTTACCCTGGCAAAGAGCTAAAATGGACGTGACGACTAAAGAGCTAAGCGATATTTTATCTCTTACTCAGCGGCGTATCCAAGATCTGGAAAACGAGGGCGTGATAACCAAGATCGGGCGCAATAAATGGGATCTAAAAGAGTGCGTCCAAAGCTATATTGAGTATAAAATAGCAAACGCTACGAGCACCTACGGGCTAACCGAAGCTAGGGCGCAGAAGGAATTTGCCGACGCCGAGATAAAAAAGCTAATTTTGGCCGAGAAAAAGGGCGAAGTAGTGCCTATTTTCAAGCTTGAAAAAGATCTTAGCGATATAGCCTCGACGCTATCAAATAAGCTTTATAATCTCCCTAATAAAATAAAAATGTGCGTAAATTTGAGCGATGAAACGCAAAGCGCGCTAAACTACGAAATAGAAGAAACGTTAAAAGAGCTCAAAGAGTCAAAATTTACAAATAATACGCTTAAAAGGCTAAATTTAAAGCCCCGCTAGTTTAAATTCGCCGCATCAGTTATAAATTTAGAGCGGTTTGAGTTTACCTTATCGATCGTATCAAGCAGAGATTTAGGTAAATTTACATTTACGCACACGCGTTTTCCCTAACTCACCGGCTCCAGGATCATCACACCGTTTTGGATAAAAGTTTCTAAGGCGGCTCTAAAAGCTGCATCAAGCTCATCTAAGGCTTCATTTTTGCTCTCGCCGTCGCCGTAGAAAAATGCCGTGCCGTTAAATTAAGGTATAAACGCGCCCCATCCCCGCCTTCGCTTTGTGGGTTTTTTAATTCTATTTTATACGGTAAATTTAAGTAATAATCTAGATCTTTTTTCATTTTACTCTCCTTTGGTAGCTTTTAAAACCGCTTTTACGTAAAAAATTTTCATAGGTTTATGATACGGTAGAGTGATTAGCAACTTATCGTTTGAAAAACTATGATGAGATCCTTTGATGCTTTTTAACTCAAATCCGCTATCCAGCAAAAGTTTTTCTAGTATCTCAAATCTTAGGTTTGTAGAATTATTTTCAAGCTCTTTTAATTTTTACTTATTTTTTAATCTTATATTTTGTATTTTATGTAAGTATTATTAAAAATTCATTGTATAAACCAAAAAAAGTGTTTTGATAATGTGGCATTCATGCGAAATCAGCAATGCGACCCAAGTGGAGTAGAGTAGTGGGTCTAGCGTGCAATGAAGTAGTAAACTAGAGAAATGAGAAGCTCCCTATACCGTCGTTGATTAGTAGCTGGATAAAAACTATGAGAGCATGAGTGATCGGGTGTTTAGGATATAAAAAATAATCAAGCTTTAAATACTTTTAGGCTCAAGATAAGTTAAGCGGATTCTCTCTTATCATCTTTAGTAAAATATGATAGAAAGTTTTTGTATCTTTACTATTATTATATCTAAATTCACATTCCTTTAGATGAAGCAAGAAATTCTCTTTCTTGATGCCTTTAAATTTAGCTAGTCTATGTTTAGCATATCCCCAAAAGTTTTCTATGCCGTTGATATGATTTTACCATTAGCTTCTTGTAAAGTAGCAAGCGTAGCGTAGCTAAAATTCATTCTTTGAGTGTTTTACCCTGTAGTGCTCTTTGGCTCCATAATCTACCAAACCGTCATAGGCCTTCCAGCAATCAGAGTAAATAACGCTCTCGTTCAGATCGCTAAATTCTGATAGTATGGGCATTAGTTCATTCGCAGAGCAGTTTTTAACTATTTGGGTATAAACCCTACCGTCTCTTTTAAGCATTCCGTCTGTTTACAGCTATGAGCGTAGCGAAATAGAAATATCGGTGTTTTGTTTACCGCGCCTCTACCTCTTTTCTTAAAGAGAGTGCAAGCACAAGACCTCTTACTCGTTTAGATCCGAAGTAGCTTTCGTCTATTTCAAAGCAAAGCTTCTAGGCGGGCTTGGAAATTTCACCTGAAAACTTAGATATCTTCTCACACTCTTTAGACATCAAAATTCTGATATTTTTTAGAATCTTGTTAATGGAAATTCTAGAAATCTCAGTTAAATTTGCTATTTTAGTAGCCTCTATATCTTCTACAAAATACTTTAAAATTTCTCTAAATTTCTTCTTTGAAATTCGGGAACGGATTATATATTTGTTTTTTAACTTCGCTACGCTCGTTACTTTTCAAGACCATAGCTCTCATCGTAACTTACTGCTCCTTTGTGTGAGCTTAAGTTAAAGAGAGCCTTTTTAAATATACGCAAAAATATCTTTAAAATCCGTCTATATCGGGGCTTTTTTATGTTTTTAGATGTTTTGGGAAGTTTTAAAATGTAGTATAATGGTTACCCTGAAAGGATTCGAACCTCTGTTAGCTGATCCAGAGTCAGCAGTTCTACCACTAAACTACAGGGTAACGATAGGCGAAATTATAGCGAGCGAAATTTAAATCAGCTTTAATTATCTCAAATTTTGAGGATAAAATCGTAAAAAATCATCAAAGCGCGGTAAAATGAGCTTGCAATCGTCGCTGGCAGCACCGCAAAAATATTCGCGAATAGGCGGAAATTCTTGCGGTCAAAATTCGGAAGCAAATTTAGCCGCGTTAAAAATGCTACCGAATTTGACACGATAAAATCGCCGTATAAATTTAACCGGATTTAAATTCGCAAATTTTAAACGCCAAATTTGCTTCCAAATTTTCCTACAGCACCGCGTTTTTATAAATTTCACAGTCCGAAATTTTCAAGATGCGCTAAAAACTTTTCGGGCGGATAAAAACCGATGAGTCGCGCGTTTTTTAGCTCGTCTTGCGCGTGGCTACCTGCGCGAAAAAATAGGATCGCAGGCGGTCCGATAAGTCCGAATTTTTTCATTATCTGCGCGTCACTACTGCTATTTTTCGTTACGTCCACTCGCAAAAGAGTAAAATTTTCTAGCTTTTTTAGCACGGCTTCGTCTTTAAAAGTGATCTCGTCAAGCTCGTTGCAGCTAGCGCACCAAGTCGCATAAAAGTCGATTAGCACTGGTTTAGACGAGCTCTTTACAGCATTTTCTAGCTCGGTTAAATTTGACACGGCGATAAAATTTGGTTCGTTTTTGCTCAAATTTACGCCTGTGCCGCCCGAGTTTTTAAAACCTTCAAGCGGATTTAGCGCCGATTTAGCGCCCGAAAACGAGCCCACGATTAGTAATACGGAGTAAATAAAGGCTAGTAGCGCCGCGCCTTTTAGTAGTTTTTTGCCGCCGCTTTGCTCGCTACTTGTCGCGTCAAAAGCTCCGAAAAATACGCTAGCAAACGCGCCGATAACGCCGTAAAGCAGTAGCTCCGCCATAGAGCCTAGTATGCGTGCGCTAAGCCAAACCGCCATTATCAGCATGATAAAACCAAAAAGCGTCTTGATTTTGTCCATCCAAGTGCCCGGCCGCGGCAAAATTCTACCCGAGCTTGCTCCGATCAGCAGTAGCGGCACGCCCATACCAAGTCCCATCGTAAATAGCGCAAGCCCGCCAAAAAGCGCGTTTCCGCTCTGTGCTATGTAAAGCAGCGCGCCCGCAAGCGGAGCGGCGACGCATGGGCTAGCGATGAGCGCGGATAAAAATCCCATCGCAAAAACACCGATTATGCCGCCCTTGCTTTGGGCTTTTTTGCTAAGCGCGTTTTGCATGGCAAGTGGCATCTGAAGCTCGTAAAGTCCAAACATCGAAAGCGCGAGTGCGACGAAAACGAGGCTAAAGCCGATCAGTACGGACGGGGTTTGTAGCGCGCTTTGTACGCCAGAGCCAAAAACGCTAGCCGCCACGCCTGCTACCGCGTAGGCGCAGGCCATCGCAAAAACGTAGATGGTAGAGAGAAAAAAGCCGCTTGTAGCGCGCGAGTTTTTGCTTTTGACGTTTTTAGCGTGCGGGTTACCGCTATCAAATTTGACCGAGTTTTCGTCTACCGCACTTAAATTTACGGCGCCGTTTTTGCCGTCTTGTGCGCTGCTAGCTTGCTTTGAGACGATGATAGATGATAGGATCGGGATCATCGGAAAGATGCAAGGCGTGAGCGAGAGTAGCAACCCGTAGCCGAAAAACGTAGCGAGCGAGAGGAGGAAATTTGCGCTGCCAAGGCTTGCGGCGATGGAGTCTTGCTCAGAAAGCGGTGCTTGCGAGCTTGCAAAATCAGGCTCGGCGGCCTCTATGATCTGCGCGACGGAGTAGCCGCCAAGACCCTTTTTGACGCTAAATTTGAGTATTTGCGGTTGGTAGCAGATGCCGTCTTTGGCGCAGCCTTGGTATTCGAGCTTTAGAGTGAAATTTTCGCCGCCGCTAAGCCCTTTTAGCAAATTTATCGGCACGAAAAGGCTAAATTTATCCGTATAAACCTCGCGCTCGTCGTAAATTTCAGCCTTTGGAAAATTTAGATGCGAGTTTAAATTTTTATCGCCTAGACTCGCTGCTAGGCTGTCTTTGTAGACGTGGATATTTGGCGCGGGGGCAAATCTAAACTCAACGTTTTGGTCGTCGGCGTGCGCGGTGAGACCGAAGGCTTCTTTGACTGAAAGCGGTTCGGCAAACATAGCGCAGCAAGTCAGAACCGCCGCAAAAATCATCCTAAAAATCATAATATTCCTTGAAATTTTTGTCGCATTTTACACAAGCTCCCATAAAGTCAGCGTTAAATATAAAATTAAGAAGCGTATTTTAGCTAAAATTTAATCATTTGATAGTAACATTTTAAAAATATCCAAAGGAGGTTTAGAGTGAGTAAAAACGGTACGGATAGCGTGAAATTCGACTACGAGCGCGAGCTTAGAAAGCTACAAATCGAGCTTTTAAAATTTCAAAATCACGTAAAAGAGCAGGGTTTGCGCGTACTGATCATCATCGAGGGGCGCGACGCAGCTGGCAAGGGCGGCTCGATAAAGCGCCTAACCGAGCATCTAAATCCGCGCGGATGCCGCATCGTGGCGCTTGAAAAGCCAAGCGACGTCGAGCGCTCGCAGTGGTATTTCCAGCGTTACGTCGCGCATTTACCGAGTGCGGGCGAGATTGTGATCTTTGACCGTTCGTGGTACAACCGTGCGGGCGTTGAGCCAGTTATGGGCTTTTGCACACAGGAGGAACACAAGGAGTTTTTGCGCGAAGTGCCTAAATTTGAGGAGATGATCAAAAACTCGGGCATTATTTTCTTTAAATTTTACCTCTCGGTCTCAAAAGAGGAGCAAAAAAAGCGCTTCAAAGAGCGCCTCACCGACCCGCTCAAGCAGTTTAAAATCTCCCCAGTGGACGAGAAAAGCCAGGAGCTCTGGGATCAGTACACTATCGCCAAATACTCGATGCTGCTAGCCTCAAACACGCCGTTTTGTCCGTGGACGATCGTCGTCTCAGATAGCAAAAAGCAGGCTCGCATAAACCTTTTTAGATACATCCTAGCAAATGTCGAATATCCGAAAAAGATAGACGCCAAAAACTTCGAGTGCGACGAAAATGTCGTAAGAAGCGGCGAGGAAGAGATCCGCCAGATGGAGGCAAATCTCAAAAACGAGAAGCTATCTAAGATGAACGGATAAGGCAAGTTTGGGTCAAATTTGACGCGCGGTGCGGCAAACGGCCTCGCGAGATTTTGCCTAATGTGTCAAATTTGACTCGGCCGTTAAATTTATACGCAGGCGGCCAAACCCGCGCCTTTTTGGTACGAACGGCGGTAAAATCGGCGCTTGCCTGCTTTACGGAAATAAATTTGCAAGCAGTGCTATGGCAAATTTAACAAATTTGCCAAATTTAACTGGCGCTCGGCAGGTTAAATTTAAACTGTGCAGAGCCATTATCCGCGTATTTTATGCCAAATTTGACTAAATATCCTCCATATTTTCCACGCCGTACCATGCGCCAACGAGCAGAGCTTGAGCGGTCGCTGTTATCGCCGCGTCCGCGTAGTAAAGCACGGAGCCTAGGTTTGCTTTTATAAAAAATACCGTGAGGCTAGATATGACGGAGACTATGAGTATGACGGCGTGAAATTTAAACAGCGGATTTTGCGTGATGCGCGATAGCCTAAAGTTTAAAATCGTCCAAAAAATCAGCGTAATCGCAAGCAAAACAAGAAATAAAAGCGTAAAAATAGGATCGTAAAGCATCCCAGCTAGCAGAGCCGCCGCTGAGGCAATCCCTAGCAACCAATACGCGTGAAACGGCCGCATAATGTTAGTTTCGCACATAGGCTGAAGCTTTTTAAGTGCTTTGTGAAGATAGACGAGCGCAAGTATGCTTAGCGCCGTCCAGCCGTGCTTTTCTTGAAGTTTCGGGAAAAAATCCTCAACGTAAAGCACCAAAACCGTAAAAGACATAAAGCAAGCCGAAAGCATTCCCTCTTGCTTTGCTTTTTCGATGATTTGGGCTTTATCTTCGGTCAAATTTTGTTCGTTTTCTCTCATCTCATTCCTCCTTTATCATAGTCCAGGCGTATAGATAAAACGCAGTCGGCAGCACGTATAGTATCGCGATGGCTAGCGCCGCGGCTAACATATACATACCTCCTCCAAAAAAACCAAACATCGCTAGAGTTTTTATCATTCCTCCGACGACGACGCTAATGATAGCAAAAAATACGTAAGTCTTAAAAAGCTTATTATTCGTGATTTTGGCTAGAGCGAAATTTAGCTTAAACCAGAGTATAAAAAAATATATGCCGATACCGACTAATACGTAGCTAACGGCTTTGACGGCGCCCGGCGTTATTCCTTCTAGACCAAGCGCTAACAAGAGAAAAATCGCTAGTACGACCGCGATTACGGCTTTTATGAAGATTTCATAGACATCGGTGTCGTAAATATCGGCTAGTTTTTTAATCGCTAACCAAATATAAATAGTAGCCGCTATCGTCGTTAGGTTGGTGATTACGCTATCTATTAGCTCTAAGTTTTGCAGTTGCTTTAAAGTATGGGGTTGCGTAAAGGCTTTGTAAACCGCTATCAAAAACGATGCGGCAAAATTGGCTAGCAAAAAACAGCATGATATTATGCCTTGCCTTTTGGCTTCTTTTAGGACTTTTTGTTTATATGATATTTCTTGCACGTTTTTCCTTTTGCTTAGATTTGTTTATTTGGGTTTTGTCGGCATAAATTCAGGCTCTAGCTCCTCTGCGTTTGCGCCTGTTTTGTTTAGATTTGCTTTACTTTCGTTGCTAAATTTACCCACGCTGATCCATGCCGCAAGCAAAATGCACGAGGCCGCAAGATCAAGGGACGCGGCTATGGGGATTTTAAATTTAGCTACGGGCAAGATTAGGCCGGGCCAGGCGGCCTCTAGCGCGTAGTATGCGGCATTTACGGCGACGTTTACGGCAAACGTCCATCCATAGACGCGAAAAAGGACGCGGTTTAGCGCGCGGGATAGCTTAAAATTTACCGCGATCCACGAGACCGCTACGGCAAATGCGACTAGCGGAAGCAGGGCGTAAAATATGACGTCGAGAAAATTTTCGTCAAGGACGTAGAGTGCGATGAGGCATAAAATAGCCGTTAAAAAGCCGTTGTAGGCGTTATTAAAGAGGTTAAAAACGTTTGCGCCCGACAGGTCTTGGGCGTGGGCTAGGGCGTAGTTAAAAGATGTTAGCGCAAGTAGCCATGCAAAAATATGAATCAGCCAAAATATGTTCCAATCGCCCGCCAGGTAGCTAGCGTTTGCCGCTAAAATGCAAACCGCGCCGATGATACCTTGGGTTTTGGCTTCGCTAAATTTTATTTTCAACCTTGCTCCTTTGTCGCGCTCGGGTCGTTTTTGGCTTTAAATTTATAAATTTGCGACCCGTAAAATAGAGAATATACATAAATTTGTTTTAAACGACTATTAAATTTAAGCTACTTTGGAAATTTTAAGCTAAGCTTCGTAAAAAGGCGAAATTAAACCAAGAGTCGTAAAAGCTTAGACCAAATTTAGATGCTGCCCTAAAATTTATAAATTTAAACGCTGCGAAAAAGACAAAAATTTTTGTATGGGTTTAGGTTTGGGCTTGGCGCGGCAAGCGTGTTATTTTAAGCGGTTTTGGTATTTATTTACGTTTCTACGCCGTCTAAAAAATTTAGAGCGATAAACCGCAAAACTGACCTCGACTAACTAGCCAAAAAACGCTCTCGCATCGCTTAGGGAGACAGGGCGAATACGCTAAGAACGGAGATATTTCGGCTAGTTAGGGCTAAATTTACGGCTCAAAGGACGCCATATAAATTTGGATGTTTATAAATTTGAGGGCGTTAAATTTGACGTATTTTAGGCTAAATTTAGCGGCAAATAACGTAAAAAGCAAGGACTAGAAACGCGCTCTAGCCTTTTTTCTTTAGTATGTGCCGCATCTTTGCGCTTCTTGAGCTATTAGCTTGTTGTCGGGACATTTTCGTCGTCTGATCTTTTGGCTAGCTCTCTTTGCGCCGTCTCTATGCCTTTTTGGCGATCCGTGTTAAGTTTTCTCATGACTCATTTTGGTTTGGCGCTACATTTATAAATATCAAAATTAAGACTAAAATAAAAGTTTAACAATATATAAATTTTAAAAACGAAATGTAATCCTGCCGCGCCGAATTTTATCTACGGTAAATTTATAAGTGCGGCGTAAAAAGACAAACACTACGCTAAAGCATAAGCAAACAGCGGACCTAACCGCCGTAAAGCAAAAGCTCGCTCAAACGCTACTTAAATCTTTTTTCTAAAATTTTAGAAAATTCCCAAGTCTTTCTAGCTTCGCTCAGTTCTTTTTTTTCGAGTTTTGCCACCATCATCTCTTCGTTTTTACCTAGGCGCGAAACCACCTCGCCAAAGGGGCTAATGAGCATCGAATCGCCGTAAAAGCTCCACTGTTCGCCGCTAGCGGCCTTGTGGTTGCCGACGCGGTTTACGCGTAAAACGTAGACGTTGTTCGTAAAGGCGCGGGTTTTTAGCAGCTCCTCCCAGCGCGTCTCGCTAAAAAACGTGCACGCGGTGGGAACCACGACGGCATCGACTTTCTTGCGCGCCATATACGCCCACGCCGCATCAAAATGCGCCTCAAAACCAAACATCGCGCCGATTTTAAATTTCTCGTAGCTAAAGACGGGTAAATTTAGCTCGCCCTCATCTTTGTTAGCAAAAAATTTCGCCTCGTTCCAGTGCGGGTAGGGCATCAGGATCTGCTGCTCGTAAAAGCGCGAGGACGCGGGGCTAAATCTCGCCGCGACCTTGACGAAGCCTTTGCCTTTGGGTAGTACGAGCGGGGCTAGGATTTCTAGATTGTATTTTTGCGCCATCGCCGCAAGCGCATGTTTTTTGCGCTCGCTTTGCTCTTTTATGAGGCTTTTTGGCATGAGCTCAAGCTCTTTAAAAAAGCTGTTTAGCACGTACTCTCCAAGCACCACGAGCCTAGCGCCCTCATCGGCGCAAATCCTAAAATAATAATCAAGCCTCGACTCGCTCATGGGTTGGGTCGGTAGCTGCAAGGCGCAAACGGCTGCGCTACTCATCGTCTGCGTCCTTTACGACTAGCTTTGCGTTTTGCAGGATTTTGTCTGCCTCTTCGAGTAGCTTTTTGCCCTCTTTGTGCAGCTTGACGCTTTGCTCCAGGCTTAAATTTTCGTCGCCGAGTTGTTTTAAAATTTCATTTGCTTTGGCGAGTTTGCTTTCAAAATCCTCGCTTAAATTTTCACTCATCTAAAACCTTTTTTATGATTTTTTCAAATTTATCTACTTCGACTAAAAACGCGTCGTGGCCGTAGTCGCTGTCTATCTCGTGGTAGTCGCACGCCTTGCCGATGTCGCGCAGGGTATCTCGCATCTGCCGCATACAGCTTGGCGGAAACAGCATATCGCCGCTAAATGCTATAAGCGTAACCTTGGCGCAAATAGGCGAAAGAGCGTGCGCTAGGTCGTCGTAGTGGCGCGTACAGTCAAAGATATTCATCATCTTTACGATGTAAAGGTAGCTCAGCGGGTCAAAGCGCTTAGGAAAGCCGCGGCCGTTGTACTCCATATAGCGATCGACCTGAAACCGCCCCGTAAGCTCGTAAAGACCGTCGGTTTCGACGTAGTTGCGGCCAAATTTAGAGTCCATGGAGCTAGGCGAAAGAAAGCTGATGTGCCCCGCCATGCGTCCTAGCGCCATGCCGGTTAGCCCCTGCGCGGCGATGTCGTTTTCGTCGTACTGCCCGTCTTTAAAACCTGGATCGCGCAGGATGCCCTCGATCGCGATTTTGTTAAACGCGATCGCCCAGGCCTTGCATTGATAGGTGCTGGCTAGGATGATGACGTTTTTAGCGAAATTTGGAAACTCGATCGCAAAGCAAAGCGCCTGCATACCGCCTAGGCTGCCGCCCACGACTGCATGCGCGCGCTCTATGCCTAAGTGTTTAAAAAGCCTCATCTGTGCCTTTACGACGTCGCTGATGGTTAGCACAGGAAAGCGCAAACGATACTGTTTGCCCGTGCTTTTTTCGATACTGAGCGGATTTGTCGAGCCGAAATTTGAACCGAGGATATTTACGCAGATGACGAAAAATTTGCTCGTATCTATGCCCTTGCCATCGCCCACTAGCGCGTCCCACCAGCCGAATTTCTGCTCGTTTTCGTATCTGCCCGCGGCGTGGTGGCTGCCCGTTAGCGCGTGACAGACGACTATGACGTTGCTTTTATCCTCGTTTAGCTCGCCGTATGTTTCGTAAGCTAGCTCAAATTCGGGTAAAATTCGGCCGCTCTCAAGATAAAGCGGCTCATTAAATTTTACCTTGCCGGTTTTTAAATTTAGCACTAATTGACTTTGTAGTTAGGGGCTTCTTGCGTGATTACTACGTCGTGGACATGGCTTTCTTTTAGTCCGGCGCTCGTGATCTCCACAAACTCGGCTCTTTCTTGAAAGTCCGCGATATCCTTTGCGCCCACGTAACCCATCGAGCTTCGCAAGCCGCCTACCATCTGATGCACGACGTCTTTTATAGAGCCCGCATACGGCACGCGGCCCTCGATGCCCTCGGGCACAAGTTTGTCTTGCGCGGTGCCCTCTTGGAAATACCTATCGCTGCTGCCTTTGGTCATCGCGCCGATGCTACCCATGCCGCGGTAGGTTTTATACTGGCGTCCCTGGAATGTTATCATCTCTCCCGGACTCTCGTCGCAGCCTGCTAACAGGCTACCGACCATGATGCAGCTAGCGCCGGCGGCTAGGGCTTTAGCTAGGTCGCCGGAGTATTTTATACCGCCGTCCGCGATAACCGGGATGCCGTATTTTTTAGCCTGCGTTGCGCAGTCGTCGATGGCTGAAATTTGCGGTACGCCTACGCCTGCGACTATACGAGTAGTGCAGATAGAGCCTGGGCCTATGCCTACTTTTATACCGTCAGCGCCGGCCTGCGCCAGGTCTTTAACGGCAGCTGGGTTCGCGATGTTGCCGACTACGACGTCTACGCTTAAATTCGCCTTGACCCATTTTAAAGTGTCGATGATGCCTTTTGAGTGTCCGTGCGCGGAGTCGATGACGATAACGTCTACGCCGGCTTCGGTAAGAGCGCGAGCTCTCTCGAAGTGTCCTACTCCGATGGCTGCGGCGGCTCTTAGACGGCCTAGCTTATCTTTGTTGGCGTTTGGATATTCTTTGCGTTTTTTTAAGTCTTTTATGGTTATGAGACCCTCTAAACGTCCGTCCTTATCGATGATGGGGAGCTTTTCTACGCGGTTTGAGTGAAAAATTTTCTCCGCTTCGTCTAACGTGCAGCCTTTTGGGGCCGTGATGAGCGGGGCTTTAGTCATCCTATCTTTTACGGGAGTGCCCCTGTTTGTCTCAAAGCGCAAGTCGCGATTGGTGAGAATGCCGATTAAAATTTTATTCTCATCCACGACCGGAACGCCCGAGATATGAAGGTCGGCCATGAGATCAAGCGCCTCGCCTACGGTAGCGTCGGGGCTAACGGAGATCGGATCGAATATCACGCCGCTCTCGCTTTTTTTGACACGGCGTACTTCGTGTACCTGCGATGCGACGTCCATATTTTTGTGTATGACGCCAAGGCCGCCCAGACGCGCCATCATGATAGCGGCTCTATGCTCAGTTACCGTATCCATCGCGGCTGAGACGAGAGGGATGTTTAGCGAAACGTTTTTACTAAACATTGTTTTTATATCAACCTCTTTAGGCAAAATTTCAGAATACTGAGGCACCAAAAGAACATCCTCGAAGGTCAAAGCTCGCTTAATTATCTTCATCTTTTATCCTTTTATTAAATTTTCAAGGCTAAGAGCGCCCTCTAGCAGCGTTTTTTCGTTCCAAGCTTTGGCGATGAGTTGAGCCGAGACGTTTAGTCCGTCCGCGTCCTTGGCTACAGGAACCGAGATGGCGGGTAAGCCGGCTAAATTTACGCTGATCGTGTAAATATCCGACAAATAGGCCTCTAGCGGGTCTTTTAGATCGCCGAATTTATACGCCGTGCGAGGGGCGACGGGCATAAAAATGAGGTCGCATTCGCTCAAAATTCGCTCGTATTTAGCTTTAGCGTAGGCTCGAGCTTTTTGCGCTTTGATATAATACGCGTCATAATAACCGCTACTAAGCACGAAAGTGCCTAGCAGGATTCGTCTTTTCACCTCTTCGCCAAAGCCCTCCGAGCGCGAATTTACGTAAAGTTCTTTTAAATTTTTAGCCTCCGCCCTGCGTCCGTATCTCACTCCGTCGTAGCGGCTAAGATTCGCGCTGGCCTCGGCCGTGGCGATGATGTAGTAGGTTGCGATATCGCATTTTGAGTTTTCTAAATTTTTATAGATTATTTTATGGCCTGCGGATTTTAAAATATCGACCGCTTTTAAAAGCGCTTTTTTAGTCTCCTCCGAGGCCTCGTTCACGTAGTTTTCGATTACGCAGATCGTGAGCTTTTTGTTTGAGTCTAGCTTGTCTGCGACGCTCTCAAATTTTATATCGGCGCTCGTGCTGTCTTTGTCGTCGTGACCGGCGATGATGTCGTATAGGATTGCGGCGTCTTCTACGTTTTGCGTTATAGGGCCGATTTGATCGAGCGAGCTGGAGTAGGCGCCAAGACCGTAGCGGCTAACGCGCCCGTAGGTGGGCTTTAGCCCGACACATCCGCAAAATGCCGCAGGCTGGCGTATCGAGCCGCCCGTATCGCTGCCAAGGGCTGCAATCGCTAGCCCCGCCGCTACCGCAGCCGCCGAGCCGCCCGAGCTGCCGCCCGGTACTCTTTCGCGGTTTAGGGGGTTTAGCGTCTTGCCGTAGTAGCTGCTTTCGGTCGTGCTTCCCATGGCAAATTCGTCCATATTCGTACGGCCAAACGGCGCTAAGCCCGCCGCTAGCAGCTTTTCGACGACGGTCGCGTTATATGGCGCGACGTATCCTTGTAAAATTTTAGACGCGCACGTGACGCTCCAGCCTTTTACCTGGATGTTGTCTTTGATGGCGATCGGCACGCCCGCACCCAGTTTGCTAAGCGGCAAATTTGCCAGCTGCTCGACGTAAGCACTGAGTTCTTTATCTGCGAAAATTTTCTTTTCCAGCTCGTTTCTAAGCTCGGATATTTCGCCCTCGCTTAGCTTTAGAGCTTGCTTTAAAGTTATCATTTTTTATCCTTAAATTTATTTACCGCTACGATTCCAACGGCCGTAACCGCGAGTATCGCCGCGATGGTCGCCGCCACGAAGCTAAAGCTAACAGGCTCAGAGAGCATTTAGCGCCTTTTCGCATCTAGGGCAGGTTTCGCCGTCGTGCTTAGCGGTAAATTTCCAGCATCTCGGGCATTTGAAGCGTTTTGATAAAACAAGCTTAAATTTATCGTTTCCGACATCAAATTCGGCTAGGCCGTCGCTGCCGTCTAGACTTTGGACGTCGCTAACCATATACCAGTCGCTGATCTCGTTTATATCTTCGCTTAGGATCAAATTTGAGCTGGTTTGTAGTACGAGTTCTAAGGTTGATTTTATCTTTTTATCTTTTTTGAGTACGTCGATTAGCTCGAAAAACTTCTCGCGGCTAGCCACTAGCAGCTCGTCGTCTACGTTAAACTCAAAATCTAGCGGCGCGTACTCTAGGTCAAAGGCGTCGGTTGCGCCGTTTTTGATGATCTTAGGCGCATAGTCCATCACTTCATCCACGGTGTACGTTAGCGTCGGAGCGATGAGCGGTAGGAGCGCTCTAGTGATTAGCGCCATGGCGCTTTGAGCCGAGCGGCGCGTATCGCTGTCTTTGGCGTCGCAGTATAGGCGGTCTTTGCAGATATCAAGGTATATGCCGCTTAAATCGGCGCTTAAGAAATTCATCAGCAGGCTAAAGCCCTTTGAAAAATCGTAGTTTCTAAACGCCGCTTCGGCCTCGTCGAATGCTTTTTTCGCGCGGCTTAGTATCCAGCGGTCTAGGATATTGAAATTTGACGTTTCGATATCTTCTAGATCGTTTACGTTGGCTAGTAGAAATCTTATCGTATTGCGTATTTTTCGGTATTGTTCGCTTACTTGTTTTAGGATGTTTTCGCTGATTTTTAGGTCGCTGGAGTAGTCGCTAAGCGCAACCCAAAGGCGTAAAATTTCCACGCCGTAGGTTTTAGCGACGTCTGCCGGAGCTACGACGTTGCCCTTGCTTTTACTCATCTTTTGGCCGTTTTCATCGACGGTAAATCCGTGCGTGAGCACGCTTCTATACGGCGCTCGTCCTTGCGCGGCACAGCTTAGCAGTAGCGAGCTTTGGAACCAGCCTCTGTGCTGATCGCTACCCTCTAGGTACATATCCGCAGGATAGCTACCCGCATCGTAGTCGCCGCTTTTTAGCACAGCAGCCCACGTCGAGCCGCTGTCAAACCAGACGTCGAGGATATCCATCACTTTTTCTAAATTTTGCGGATCGTATTTGCAGTTTGCCGGCAAGAGATCCTTTATCTCGCTATCCCACCACGCATCCGCGCCTTTTTGCTCGAATATCGCAGCGACGTTATCTAAAATTTCATCGTCAAATATCGGCTCTTTTGTATCCTTGCGCCTAAAAAACGCTATCGGCACGCCCCAGTCGCGTTGGCGCGAGATGCACCAGTCGGGACGATTTTCTATCATCGAGCCTATCCTTTTTACGCCGCTTGCAGGGTAAAATTTGACGTTTTCGAGCTCTTTTAGCGCGACTTCTCGTAGCGTTTTGCCCTCGATTTTAGGCTCGTCCATCGCGATAAACCACTGCTTGGTAGCGCGGTAGATAACGGGCTTATGCGTCCTCCAGCAAAACGGATACGAGTGGACGAATTTACTAACTTTAAGCAAATTTGAGCCTAGAAGCTCTAAAATTTTCTCGTTGGCTTTAAAGATATGCATGCCGATTAGCTCGTCTACTACGTCGTCTGGAAATAATTTTTTCGTCTTTAGCGTCTCGTCGTATAGACCGCCTTCATCGACTGGCATGATGACTTCGATGCCGTATTTTAGGCTAGCGTAGTAGTCGTCTTCGCCGTGTCCGGCAGCGGTATGCACTAGACCCGTACCGCCGTCCATCGTGACGTGATCGCCTAGGATAAATAGCGATTTTCTACCGTTTAGCGGATTTATAGCGTGTAGGTTTTCAAGCTCTGCCGAGGCAAATTCTTTTAAAATTTCGCCCTTAGTTAGCCCTTCTTTTTCCAGTTCGCCAAGCATCTCTTTGGCAAATATCAAATTTTCAGACGTTAAAACGTAAATTTCGCTAGGACTTAGCGAGATGGCTTGGTTTGCCGGCAGCGTCCAAGGCGTGGTCGTCCAGATGACCGCTCGAGCGTCTTTTGCGCCGATTTTTGCGGCGGCTTCCTCGCCTAGTTTAAACGCGACGTAGATGCTGTAGTCCTCTTTATCCTCGTACTCGACCTCGGCTTCAGCTAGAGCGCTTCTAGCCGCCCAGCTCCAGTACACCGGCTTGCTTCGCTCGATCAAAAGTCCGCGTTTGGCGACCTTGCAAAGCGTTTTGTAAATTTCGGCTTCAAATTTAAATTTCATCGTCAGATACGGATCGTCCCAGTCGCTGGCGACGCCTAACTGTTTAAAGCTCTCCTTTTGCACCTCGATAAATTCTCTGGCGTGTTCGCGGCAAAGCTCGCGGATTTGCGTTTTGCCGAGGCTTTTTTTCTTATCGCCCAGTTTTACCTCGACTTGCTGCTCGATCGGTAACCCGTGGCAGTCCCAGCCGGGCGTAAATCTCACGTTTTCGCCGAAGAAATAGTGCGTTTTTAAGATGATGTCTTTTAAGGTTTTGTTTAGCGCGTGTCCGATGTGGATGTTGCCGTTGGCGTATGGAGGGCCGTCGTGCAGAGTGAAACTTTTGGCGGCTTTTTGCCTTTTGGCTTTCATTTTTTCGTAGATTTTTCTATCTTCAAACCACGATTTTAAGCGTTTGGGTTCGTTTTCCGGCAGGTTGCCGCGCATGGGAAATTCGGTGTTTGGAAGCAATAATGTATCTTTGTAATCCATAGGTTCGCCTTGAAGTAAAAAATTGGAAGATTTTATCCAAACGGCGATTAAACGCTACTGAAAAAACGCTATTTTAAGCTAAATTTATGTAAGATATTTTTAGCTTTTAAAGGAGAAAACAGTGAAAAACGCACTACTGATCATCGGCGAAGATATCGGCGTAAACGCGCCTTTTTTAGATTATATTATTTGCGCTTACAAGCGGCATTTCGGCGAGTTGGGCGAGTTTAGGTTCGTTAGTCGCAGCGACAAGGAGCTGCCGTTTATCATCGAGCATCTTTGCGCGCGCTCGGACGGTCTTTGTATATTTGCGTCGAGCAAAAACTACTCCGTCGCGGCTAAAATTTTAGCTACGCTTAGCGGCGACGTTTTAGAGCTAAAATCCCCTCAGATGCTAGCTCCCAGTAGAGCAGAAATCTTTAGCGACGAGAGCTTTTTGGTAAGATTAGACCAAACTTACGTAAATTTAATAAAAGCCGACGCAAATCAAAAATTGCCTGCCATAGAGATCAAAACGCAGCGAGATTTTGGATATTTTCACTTAGTAGACTTTGACGAGGAGAGCGCGAAAATCCTGCTTGAACCGCTAGCTAAAACATACGAAGTGCAAATTTATTCGTCTCAAATCTTATCAAATTTGGCGTTAATCAGAGTAGAAGCGAATAAATTCGGTCAAATCGGCGGCTTTATAAACGGCGCGAAAAATCTCTTTTCGGGTAAATTTTTTGAAGGCGAAGACGTCGCGGCTCACGTAGCGCGCGTACTTACGTCAAGCGAACTAAAGCTAACCTTTGCTGAGTCTTGCACTGCGGGGCTTGCGGCGGCAAAATTCGGCGCTTTTGCCGGAGTTTCGGCGGCGTTTAACGGCTCGCTAGTAACCTACGCAAATAAGATGAAGCGCGACTGGCTGGGCGTTAGCGATGAAATTTTACAAACCTACGGCGCGGTGAGCGAGCAGTGCGTGATGGCGATGCTAAAAGGCGCCCTAAAAGCGAGCGAATCGGATTTTTCTCTAGCTATCAGCGGTATCGCGGGGCCTGAGGGCGGTAGCGAGGCAAAGCCCGTGGGGACGGTATTTGTAGGAGCTTACGCAAAGGACGGCGAGCGTATCATCGAGAGACTAAATTTAAACGGAGACCGCAACTATATAAGAGAGCAAAGCGCGCTGGCTGCGTATGTTTGCCTACTAAAGCTAAAGCCGAGGCTGTTTTTGGCGTAAATTTGGACGAAATTTGATAAAAATCGTCAAATTTGCGCTAAATGCGTTTTTTGTAAATTTTGTAAAAACGGCGGGAATTTAAAATTTACCGCCGTCTTGCGCGCGAGTAGAGCACAAATCTGCTCCGCCAAACTTAAAATTTAGCGCAAATTTAAGCCTGACGGATTAAAGAAATTTGCGGATTATTTTTGATACGGCGCGGTTTCGTAGCCTTGATTTATCAGGCTGCTCATGCCGCCGTCAAGGTTTATTATATTTAGCTCCGGCGAATCTATCGCCATAGCCGCAGCAGCGCTTCTGCGCCCGCTCCTGCAAATTAGCGCGACGGGCTTTTTTAGATCGAGATTGGCCTTTAGCTCGTTTAAAAAGCTATCTTTGTCGGCGGGGTTAAAAGTGATGGTCTTTGCGCCTTTTATCACGCCCGTTTCCGCCCATTCAGAAGGCGTTCTGATATCTACGATTTGCTCGTAGTTTTTTATCGCTTCGGGACTAACTTGCACCGTAGTAATTTCAGCAAATGCCATCGCCGCAGCCGCTCCTAAAAGTATAAATTTTCTCATTTTTTCTCCTTAAATTTGACGGCGCGAATATTAGCACCGAATTTTAAACATTTTGTCATTATAAAGTCACTCCTAAATTTTTATGAGCCAAAACGACGCAATCTCAAATTTACGTCAACGAAAAAAACATAAATTTGCGCTTTTTTGTTTTAATCGCCGCTTTATCCAAGGCATAGTTTTAGCAAATTTTAAAACGCGGCCATAGCGGTTTTTGCCGATTGTAAAATTATAAATTCTCCAGTTTTGCCGTATTTAGAGCTGCATTTTTGCCTCGCTCGGCGACCGAGGCGCAGCGATGCGAGCTTTTATGCCTGAGCGGTCTACTAAATTTTACTTCTAACGGTGGTTATCGTAGCCGCCTTGGTTGCGGCAACTATTATTTTGCGGTAAATTCGCCTTGCTGGGCTGCAGCATTACTGCAGCATTACTGCAGCATTACCTGCACGGCGCGCTTTATTAGGCGGCTTGGGGTTAAATTTAGTTTTAAAGTGAATTTTTACCTCGCCTTTTTTGCTTGCGTTTATTGCCATTTTTTGGAATCGTTAATCGCAGTTTTTAGGCTTTTAGATACTTGATATTAGGATGTTTTTGCGTTAGCGGCGATACTTGCCCGCAACTTTTAGCTTTTTTAAGGTTACGCGTTTTTTGCATCTAAGCGCCCGTAAAAATATGAAATTTGCGCTACATACTGCCCTAGTATTAAGCCGACAAAAACGCGCCAAGAAACAAGCTGAAATTAACGATAGCATCAAACGGTTTTAGGCTAAATTTAGGCTTTTGCGGAGTTAAATTTAAAGTCGTCGCTAGTTTAAATTTATGGATTTATGATAAATTTAAATTTAGCTTTGTTTAAATTTAAACGAGCTTAGCATAGTAGCGCGATTTTTCGCTTTTGTCGTTTAAATTTGCTCGAAATGCGAATTTGACGGGATCTGCTCAGTCTTGATTGCGATTTTCGACGTGATCTACCCTCGACCAAGCAAGCACGTAGATAAACCCTAGCGCTAGGTAGATGCCAAGCACCGCAAGCTCGATAGGATAAGGATCGCGCAGGGCTTTGGTAAGCAAAAACTTTAGCGCCGCGGCGATAAGCGTGCCTACGATGCAAAGCACCGCGTAGCCTGAAAATAGGGCGTTTTGCGTGACGGCGCCGAGTTTAAAATTTATCTTTATCCAAAGCAAAAAAGCAAGCACGGCCGTACCGCAAATAACGAAAAAAAAGACCTTATGCGTGCTAGCGGGGGCATAGTTCGCGCTAAAGCTTATCAAAATCATCGCGCTGCTAATAGCGATAAAAATGCGGTAAAGCTTAAACACGCCTCCGCCTGCGAGTTTGTTTACCTTTGATATCGCGCCGTAAAGACAGATGACGGAGACGAACAGCATCGCTACGCGCGCGCTCGTTGCGATATCAAAGAGGCTTTTTGGTAAAACCATCTCTTGCGAGAGTAAATTTAAAATAACCAAAATCCCAGACGCCATGCCTAGCGCTTTTGCCGTGTTTAGACGCCTCATAAAGCTCGTTTGCATCTTTTTCCTTTATAAATTTTTGGAATATTTTATCTAAATATATTTAGAACTAACATTAAATTTGCCTCTTTTGGGTTCGGCGCGACAACGCGTGTGTAAATTTAAATAAACACTAGCTTAAATTTATAGGATGATATTAGTATCTTTTCTTAAGTTTATTAATAAAAAATAGTCTAAATGATAAAATAAAATGAAAATATCTTACAAATTTTTGATATTTGAAAGTCTATATAGCTAGTTTAGCTTAAGATCTGATTTAATATCAAAATTTATATGTATCCACGTTTTTTTCAGATATAGCTAGCGCTTTTAGCATAAAATAAAGTTTAAAAAAATGATAAATCCGTAATAAAAAAATAAATAAAAAATTAAAATTTTAATTTAAAAATCAGTTTAATTGCGCTATAGTTTCATTATTCAATTTCATCACAAGGAGAACCGATATGGGAACCAGAAGAGAACACGACTTCATAGGCGAGCTAGAGATAGCCGACGACGTATATTACGGAGTGCAAACGTTTAGGGCGCTTGAGAATTTCCACATGAGCGGACGACCGCTTAAAGATTATCCGTATTTCGTAAAGGCATTTGCTCAAATCAAAAAGGCTGCGGCCTTAGCCAATAAAGAAGTCGGCGTTCTAGACGCGCAAAAAGCCGACGCTATCGCAAAAGCGTGCGACGAGCTGATCGCGGGTAAATATTTAGATCAATTCGTAGTAGATATGATCCAAGGCGGTGCGGGAACTAGCACCAATATGAACGCAAACGAGGTTATAACAAACGTCGCGCTTGAGAGCCTAGGACACAAAAAAGGCGAGTATCAGTATCTGCATCCAAACGACCATACGAATTTAGGCCAAAGCACCAACGACACTTATCCAAGTTCGATCAAGGTCGCTACATACGCCAAACTAACCGATCTTTTAAAGGCCATGGAGCTACTAAAAAACGAGCTAGAAGCCAAGGCAAAAGACTTTAAAGACATCATCAAAATGGGTAGAACCGAGCTAGAAGACGCCGTTCCTACGACGCTTGGCAACACGTTTAACGCATTTGCGAGCTACATAAAAAGCGACATCGAAAAAATCACCGCCGCAAGAGAGTCTATGGCCGTGCTAAATATGGGCGCGACCGCGATCGGAACGGGCATCAACTGCCATCCTGATTATAAAGCGGCCGTTCATAAAATTTTAAGCCAAATCACGGGCGTAAATTTCAAACCTGCCGATGATTTTATCGCGGCTACACAAGATACGGCAGATTTCGTTCACGTTAGCGGCGCGCTAAAAACGGCTGCCGTTAGATTAAGCAAGATCGCAAACGACTTAAGACTAATGAACTCGGGCCCAAGATGCGGTCTTGGCGAGATAAATTTACCGCAAATGCAACCAGGTAGCTCTATCATGCCCGGTAAAGTAAATCCGGTCATCGCAGAGGTCGTAGGCGAAGCATGCTACGAGGTAATCGGCAATGACGTAACCATCATGCTTTGCAGCGAGAGAGGCGAATTTGAGCTAAACGCATTTGAGCCTGGCATCGCTTACGCGCTATTTAACTCTATCTTCATCCTTGAAAATGCGATGAAAACCCTAGCCGAAAAAGCCGTTAGAAAACTAACCGCAAATCCTGAGGCATGCCTAAAATCAGTGCTCGGCTCAGTGGGTATCGTGACCGCCTTTAACCCATATATCGGCTACGAAAAATCCGCAAGCATCGCTAAAGAGGCGTTGCAAACGGGCAAAGCCGTAGGTGATATCTGCTTGGAGAGAGGATATTTGAAAAAAGAGGAGATAGACAAGATCCTAGAGCCTAAAAATATGCTAAACCCTCACATGGGTAAGTAATTTTAGGTATGCGCGCGCCGAGAGAGCGATCTTTCGGCGTTTTTAAATTTATAAGTTAAATTTACTTAAAGGAGTTTTCCTATGGATATTATGCTGATTTTCCAGCTCATAGTCCTATTTGGAGGCATCTACCTAGGCGTTAAGCTAGGCGGTATGGGCGTTGGATACGCCGGCGGTCTTGGTGTCGTTATTTTAGCGATACTGGGTATGAAGGTGGATATGAAAGATATTCCGATAGACGTTATTTTGATTATTGCATCCGTAATTTCTGCGATTACGGCGATGCAAGTGGCGGGCGGACTTGATTATTTGGTTCAGATCGCATCTAAAATTTTGCGCAAGAACCCAAAGCAAATCAACTACCTAGCCCCTATCGTTACGTATCTTCTTACGATATTAGCCGGTACCGGACACACTGCATTTTCTATGATACCGGTTATCGTAGAGGTTGCTAAAACGCAAAACATTAAGCCAAGCGCGCCGCTAGCGCTCTCGGTCGTTTCGTCTCAAGTGGCCATTACCGCTAGTCCGATATCTGCGGCTTTCGTTGCTATGAGCGGTCTATGTGAAAAGCTAGGCGTTAGCTACCCGATGCTGCTTTTTATATGCATTTCTACTACTTTCGTAGCCGTGCTTGTTACGGCCTTTATCGTAAATAAATTTTACGATCTAGACCTCTCAAAAGATCCTATTTACCAAGATAGACTTGCCAAAGGCTTGGTAGAAGAAATCAAAGCGCACGAGTACGACGAACCAAAACCGTATGCTAAAAGATCGGTTGCGATATTTGCCGTAGGCGTCGTAGTCGTGGTTTGTTATGCTCTTCTTATCTCAAAGAGTCTAGGGCTTATAGAAAAACCTATCCTTTCAAGAGATAGCGCGATTATTAGCATTATGCTTACTATCGGCTTTCTTATTGCCGTTTGTTGCAAGATCGACACGGGCAAGCTTCTTTCTACCAGCACATTTCAAAGCGGTATGAACGCCTGCATCTGCGTCATCGGTATCGCGTGGCTAGGCACTACCTTTGTAAACGGACACATCGACGGTATCAAAGAGGTAGCTAAAAACGTAGTCACGCAGTATCCGTTTGTGCTAGCTATCGCTCTATATTTCCTAAGCTGCTTGTTATATTCGCAGGCCGCTACGACGAAAGTTATGATGCCTGCGGTCGCTGCCGCGCTAGGTATGACTTCTCCTGAAAATTCGAAAGACATTTGGATACTCGTAGCTTCATTTGCCGCGGTTTCAGGATTATTCGTACTTCCTACGTATCCTACGACTTTGGGCGCTATCGCTATGGACGATACGGGAACTACTAGAGTGGGTAAATTTGTATTTAACCATTCGTTTTTCGTACCGGGCACTATCATGGTTGCGCTTTCTGTTGCGCTTGGATTTTTGATAGCTCCGATTCTTTTGTAGGGATTTTTGAGCTAAATTTAGCCGAGACTTCGTTCTCGGCTTTTTAAATTTAAGGACTTTTTCATGAAACGAATCGGAATTTTAGGCGGTATGGGACCGCTAGCTACGATAGATCTATACGCTAAGATCGTAGAACTCACAAACGCCGCAAAGGATCAGGACAACATCCCTATCGTCATCGACAACTATCCGCAGATACCGGATCGCACGGCGTATATCCTGCGCGGAGGCGAGGATCCGTTTCCTTTTATGAAAGAGTCTGCGACTAGGCTAAAAAATGCCGGTTGCGAGGCTATCTGTATAGCTTGCAACACTGCTCACTTTTTTGCCAAGCGACTAACCGATGAGTGCGGCGTAAATATCCTTCACATCGCCAAGATCGCGACCGCGTCGATAAAGTCGAATTTCCCGCACGCTAAAAAGATCGCCGTCATCGCCACCACCGGCACGACCGCAGCTAAAATTTACGAAAACGAGCTGATAGCAGCAGGCCTAGAGTGCATAAAAATCCCCGAAAATTTGATGACAAACATCATGGACTGCATTTATAAGGGCGCAAAGGCAAACAAGCTAAAAGAGTACGTCGGTCTTTTTAACGATACTATCGCGGCTATCGAGGCTGACGCGTATATCGCGGCTTGCACGGAGATACCGCTATTTTTGCCGTACGCAACGAAAAAAGATAAATTCGTAGACGCCACTCTCGAGCTTGCTAAAGCAGCCGTCAAATTCGGCCTAGAAAAATAACCAAATTTGCGTCTAATCGGCGCAAATTTACCCCCTCTTAAAATAAATTTTTATAAAATCCAAGCTAAATTTAAAGGATAAAAGATGAAATTTAGCGAATTTAAAAATGCAAAAACTTTGAGCCTGGCAAGCCTACTTTGCGAGCAAAATCCGCAGCTTGCAAAGCAGATAAAGCAAAATGAATTTTTATATATTTCTTGCTTTGAGGATAAAATTTTAGGCACTGAAAATCTCGTTCGCTGCGAGATCGGATCGGCTAGCTACGTGCTGGCTTTGCTTTGTAAATACTCGCTTGACGCGGCTAAATTTGACAAGCAAACGCGCGAATATTTTGAAGGGCTTGACGAAGGATACCTAAGCGGCGAGTGTAACGTCGGCGAGGAGGAGTTTGAGCAGATCGCGGAGTTTTTAGAGGTGTGCGAAAATATCGTGATAGATAGCTCCTTTTTGGCGCATGCGGATGCGAAAAATATATTCGAGTTTTTGCAAATGCTCGGCAAAAACGTCGTTTTGGCCGACGGCAAGCAGGGCGAGTTTAAAACGGACGGCGAGCTAGCTCCGCTAAAAGAGCCCGAGAGCTTTGACGGTAGCGTCGTGTTTTTTATGGATGAGGCGGACGGGTCAAATTTAAGCGGCGAGATAAAGGAACTAATCGGCTCGGCATCGTTTGCCGCGGCCGCAAAGGTAAAAGACGGCGATATAGCAAGCGTGCAAGCTAAGGGCGTAGAAATAAGGGCTAAATTTAAGCTAGAGCCGCAGATGAAGGGCACGGTCGCGCTTTGCAGGGCGAAATTTAGCGGATACGCGTTTAAGCTAGTTAATATCTCAAAAGAGGCGTAGCGGCAAGCGGCCAAATTCGGAAGGCGGATTTATCCGCCGAGGCGGGCAAATTTTATAAATTTAATCCTAAAAGCCGGACTTTCTACGTCAAATTTGACGTAGCGGGCGGAGTTTTTGACGTGAGGCGATTAAATTTATCCGTAGCCGCGCCGCTTTAAAATCCAAATTTCTTGCTATGGCAAAGTTAAATTTAGGCTAAATAAAATTTTATCCAAACGCGCTAAATTTAGTAAAAAAATAGCCTTTAAAGCGCGTAATATTCGCTTTTATAGCGCTTTTTAAACGAAAAAGGGTATAATGGTCGCATGAGAAAATATTTTTTACTTTTTTTACCGATTTTGGCGTTTTCTTTTAGCCTGAGCGTAAATTCGGGCGCGGAGGACGGTAGGCCCTACACCGTGATAAACATCAGCGACGAGAAGGGACTCGTTTGTAAAGAGGAGATCCTCGCTTACGACCGCAAGCTTTATTTTTGCGACCTTCCTGGCGGCGCGTTGCCGAAGGTCGACGATAAAATTTTGGCGCTGGCTGAAGTGAGATTTCGCGAGGAAAAAGGTGGCATGCGCGTCTATGTCGTGCCGCACGCAAGCTCTCGCTTGATATCTTCTAGCGAGTCTCTTTACGGCGCTCCTGCCGTGCCTTTTAGCAAAAACGGCGGATTAGCCAAACGCCACGCCATCGTGATAGATCAAAATTTAAACGAATTTAAAAAACAAGCAAATGCGGGGATAAATTTCGCCCCGATATTTGAGCAGATGACCGCGCCTAGCATCGGACCGCTAGATCTAAACAAGGCTCCGATAGAAAGTAGCGATAGCAATGATATAAACATGTATCTAGACGTCAAAAAAAGCTATGAGGCCAAGCGCTACGATGAGACGATAAATACTACGCAAACGGCGCTACGCCGCTATCCAAATAGCATTTTCGCCAGCGAGTTTTTGCTCTATAGACTGCGCGCCTTGGATAAAATTTTAGACTCGCAAAATAGCTTCGAAGGGCTTGGCGCAGCAGACGTCGCAAGCGAGGGGCGCGCGTGGATGAGGCGGTTCGTGTCGGACGAAAACTACCCCGAGGCGCTATATCTAGTGACTAGGGCTTATCTTAGGCAGGAGCTGGTTAGCGACGCGAACTACACGCTAGATATCCTTAAAAGCGAACATCCAAACTCAAATTTCACCAAGCTAGCCGAGCTTGAGTTTGCCGATAAGCTCTACGCTTCCGGTAGGCAGGACGAGGCCGTGAGGATGTATGAGGACGTGCTGTACTCGGCGCAGACGCTAGACGTAGCTAGCCGCGCGGCTCTTAGCCTCGTGCAAGGCAGTATCGACAAGGCCAAATTCGACCGTGCCAAGGACTTTATGCTTAAAATTTTAAACAGAAATCAAGAATACCTACTAAACGACGCGTCCAAGCTAATGGCGCTAGCCGGGGTATTTCACGAGAAAAAGATGGACGATATCGCCGCGAGAATTTATGAAATTTTACTCGCTAGATTAGACAAAAACGATGATGATTACGAAACCGTGTTAAAAAATCTAGGCATCGCTCTAGCCGGCACTCCCGATACGCAAAAGGCCTACGACTACCTAAAAAGATACCAAAACGAGTTTGCGGACGGGCAGTACGCCGCCGCCGTGCAAAATGCGCTAGATAAGCTATTTTTTGCCAGAAACGACGAAAGCAACGCGACTAAACTGCACCAGCACTACGACGCGCTTATAGACAAATACGGCAAAACGGACGTCGGCGCCAAGGCGCTAAGAGAGCAGGTCGCGCTCTATCTAAAAGAGCGTAAATTTGACTCCGTCCTGCGCTATACCCAGGCCGTGCGCGATCTAAACGATACGGACGCAAGCGCAGTTTTAGCTCAGGCTGCGCTAAATTTAGCAGATGAAGCCATTCGCCAAAACGACTGCGCCACGGCGGTAAATTTGACCGAAAACTACGGCGTAGGCGATAAAATCGGGGCTAAATTTAAGCTCTTTGACTGCTATATGCGCCTATCTCGCTTCGCCGCCGCGCACGAACTAGCCTCGCAAAATATCCTTGTGCCAGACATGCTCGACCGCGTGGAGTGGCTCATCAAGCTAGCCTCCGTTTTGATAAAAACGGAAAAGTATAACGACGCCTTGCGCGTGGCAGACGAAGCCCTAGCCATCGCATCTAGGCAGGAGTATGCCGACGTCTCGCCAGTGCTTTTTTATAGATTTGAGGCGCTGATGGGGCTAGGCAGACTCACCGATGCCGCCGCGACGATAACGGCCGTCGAGACGCTGCGCAAAAACGACTTTAAGGTCATCGAGCTCTACGACCGCATGGCCGAGGCGACGTACGGCGCGAACGACTTTTTAAACGCGTCGGTTTACGCCAAAAAAGCGATCGACCTGCAAAAACGCCTGCATATCGCCACCTTTAGCCCGAAAATCGACTTTGAGTACATCGGCTCGCTAAGCAAGCTGGATAGACTAGGCGAGGCCCTAGACGCCGCGCGAGAACTCGTAGATACGCGCCTAGATCCCGAAAACAGACTGCGCGCGCTAGCTCAGATCTCGGAAATCTACATCAAACTAAAACGCGAAAGCGAAGCAAAGCCGTATCTGCAGGAGTGCGTCGGCTCAAATTTACAAAGCTCGTGGAAGGCTATCTGCGCCGAGCAGATGAAGCTCGTGGAGTGAAATTTCTGGGCTCGGGGTCAAATTTGAGCTCAAATTTCTTTAAAAATTCGCTTAAAATTTAGGCTAAAAATAAATTCGGCCTAAATTTAAGCTACTTTTGTTTCTTAATTTTTGCGCGTAAATTTTAAGCTAAATTTACGTCGCTTTCGCCCGCTCAAAATCTTTTTAGGACTTTGAAACCACGCGCGAAATCAGAGCGCGGCGGCAAAATTTAAACCCGAGTTAAATCGCTAAATTCAAATTTAAATCCGTCAAAATTTGCGCCAAAAAGGTGCGGGTAAATTTGCCGTCCAAGCTACTTGAAAATTTTGCATTTGCAAATTTAAACGCCATAGGCGCAATAAATTTTAAAATTTATATCAAAATTTGCACGATTAGGTAATGATATTGCAAAAATCGCGCTAACGCAAATCTTAAATTTTAGATATACTTGCGCCAAAATATCGGCGGCGCAAGTAAATTTGCTAGCAGCCAAAAAGGAGTACGCATTGCCGAATCTAGCCTCAAACGAGTTCGCGCGCAAGCTAGGGCCGCAAAGATTTTTTGCAAACGCCGATTTGGTCAAGCTGTTTTTGCCTATCGCGATCGAGCAGTTTTTGGAGTATTCGGTGGGGCTAGCTAGCTCGATAATGGCCGCAAACGTCGGCGAAAGCGCGGTCTCGGCCGTCTCGCTGGTGGAGTTTGTTATGGCGCTTTTTATCAGCGTTTTTGCCGCGATCGCGACCGGCGGTGCGGTCATCGCGGGGCAGTATCTTGGCTCAAGGCAAGCCGGCAACGCCAGAAACGCCGTAAATCAGCTACTTTGGTTTAGCGTCATCCTATCGCTCGCAGTCGCCGCGCTCATCTTGGCGGGCAAAAATTTCATATTCGGTACAGTATTTGGCAACATAACGCAAGAAGTCAGACGCAATGCGGACGCATATCTCACGATCGTCGCATTTTCACTGCCGTTTTTGGCGGCGTACTCGGCGGGCGCGGCGATATTTCGCACGATGGGTAATGCCAAACTGCCGATGTATATCATGCTTGCCATGAACGTGCTAAATGTCGCTCTTACCGCGGTTGCGATCTATACTTTTAAGATGGGCATCACGGGTATCGCCGTCCCTACGCTAGCGGCTAGAGTGCTAGCCGCCGCGATAGTCGTCTATTTGCTGCTCGACATTAAGCTTAAGCTACATATAAGAAAAACGCTAAAATACGACTTTGATCTAGCGATGATAAAGCGGATTTTAAGCATAGGCGTACCGTACGGATTTGAAAACGGTATGTTTTTCCTCGGGCGCATCGTTGTGCTAAGCCTCGTAACGATGTTCGGCACCGCCGCGATCGCCGCAAATGCCGTGGGCGGCACGATAGCGATGTTTCAGGTGCTACCGGGAATGGCGATCGGCATGGGACTAACCGTCGTGATCTCGCGCTGCGTTGGTGCGGGCGACTTCGAGCAGGCCAAATTTTATGCCAAAAAAGTCATGATCACCGTCTATATCGCTCAGTTGGTCAGCACGGCCTTCGTGCTGCTACTTTTGGAGCCTATTCTGCGACTTTATTCGCTCTCGCCCGAGGCCGCGGCGATGACGACGCAGATCGTGTGGTGGCACGGCGTCATGATGGTGCTCATCTGGCCGCTAGCCTACACCTTGCCCGTCGTTTTCCGCGCCGCCGCCGACGCGAAATATCCGATGTGGGTCAGCATCGCGTGCATGTTCGTCTGCCGCATTGCGCTGGCGTATTTTTTCAGCCTTACGCTAGGGCTTGGGATGCTAGGGACGTGGTATGCGATGTTTGTGGATTGGGCGGTCAAGGCAGTGCTTTTTACGCGCAGGTACTTTAACGGCAAATGGACTAAATTTAAAGCGATTTGACCCTAAATTTGACGTATTTGTTTTTTGCGCACGATCAAATTTATGTTTGTTTTAGCGTCTACTTGGGGGTTTGGTTTGTTTTTTTTTGGGGGGGGGTATGACTGGCCAAAAAATTTGACATTTTTATGACCGCGTGATTTTTATTTTGCCGTTTTGGCGATTTTGGCGGATAAATTTGCTTTCGCGGTTCAAATTTAGATTTTCCGTTTTTTGCGATTTTAAGGTCTAGTCAAATTTGAAAAATCGGCTCTAGACGACTTTGAAGCGTTTTGAGCGACGAAACGTCCGCGAGTTTTAAAAATACGGCGCTTCCTAAAACCGCGATAGCGGCGGCGGATACGGCATTTATGCGTTTTTATACGGCCTTGTCGCGGCTCCGATTTGCTTGCTTGTTTTTGCCGTATGCTACTCTCGCAACAAAAGCTCATACGAGCCCGCACCCGAGGGTGCAGATCTGCGCAGAGAGTCCGGTCTAGCTCAAAGCGCGAAATCAGTAGAGGAAAGACTCGGCGAGCTAAACGACCTGGACGCGGAATTTGATCAAATACCTTGGGATCTAAAAAACCGTTACGACGTGCATAGGCTTATCAGGCGCGCTAGTATGGCGTTTATCGGATTTACGCTCATGGTTTCGTGGTTTGCGGGCTTTATAGGAAACATCTTAGGAGTTGCATACCTTGCCGTGGTGCTAATTTTGCCGTATTTTTTCACGAAAATTTACCTAAAAAGCCACCCAACTAAAAAATACAGCAAATTTTTTATAAAAAATCAGCGATTTTGCTTGGCGATTTTTACGGTTGAAAATCTAGCTAGCATTGCTTTGATCTTGTATCCGGTTGTTCTCATAGTAGCGGCTCTAATCGCTAGAAATAACGAAAAGACGGTGAGCTTGCTTTTGGGCGGCTCAAACGTACTGTATGCTTGCCTTATTATTTTTGCGGCGTGCTATCTGTTTAACCGAGGTACGTATACCCCAAAAGACGAGGCGTAGTTTAAAATTTGAGCGTGCTTGACGCGGTTTTTGCGGACGCGACAGGGCTGTAAATTTGGACGGATTTGGAAATTTAGCTCGTTTAAACCCGGTTTGGCAGGCAAGCCTAAATTTGACGAGACTTGTTATCCGCGCTAAAAAGCGTTAAATTTAACGCGACTAAAACTTGCAAGCAGACTTTAAATTCGGGTCTAAATAAATTCAAATTTGACCGCATAGCCGAACTTGGTTTTGAAGAATGAGCCAAATTTGAACAAGCTAGGGGCGTTATAGCTTTGGCGAACGGTTTAAATTTAACGAATCAGCGGCTAAATTTGCATAGCAAATCGCTCAAATTTAGCCGGTATTTATCAAACTAAAAAATCAGCCCCTCGTCGTCTTGTTTTATTAGCATATCCTGGGCGTCGGGTTTAGGTACGGGCGAGATCTTCGTATAGATCTCCGCTAAGCCCTCGTGCGCGGTATGAAAGACGCCTTCTGGCTCGATGAAGGTTTTTTGTTTTAGCGGGTACTCCTTCATATAGCTTTCCATAAATTTCTTAAACACCGGAGCCGCCGTGCGTCCGCCGCCCTCGACCTTTCTCATCGGCGTATTATCGTCGTTGCCGTACCACACTAGCACCTCGACCTCGGGCGTAAATCCGCAAAACCACGCATCGACGTTATTATTCGTCGTGCCCGTTTTACCCGCGACTTGCACGCCGTTTAGCCTGGCGTTTTGCCCGGTGCCGCGCTCCACGACCGTCCTCATCATATCAGTCATCAGATATGCCTGCTCGGGTTCCGTAACAAATACGCGCGCAGGCTCGAAAACGGCTTCTAAATTTTGATAGTTTATAATGCGTTTGATGAGGCTTGGCTCTACGATCTCGCCGCCGTTTGGAAACATCGAGTAAAATTTGGCAAACTCTAACGGCGAGATACCGAAGCTACCAAGCGCGATGGAGAGGTTTTTAGGGATGTTTTTAAAGCCCATCTCGGTTAGCTTTTTATAAGCCGTATCAAGTCCGATCTCGTCGAGTAAATTTATCGTAGCGAGGTTGCGCGACTGGCGCAGAGCCTCTCGCAGCGTGATATAGCCCTGGAAGCCGCCGCTGTAGTTTTTCGGTCGCCACTCGTACTGACTGCCTTCGTTAAAGACCCTTGATATATCAGCAGCCTTGCTCATCGGCGAGTAGCCCATGTCTAGGGCGATTTGATAGATAAAGGGCTTAAAGCTAGAGCCCGGCTGGCGCATACTCTGCGTGGCGCGGTTGTAGCTGCTTTTGGCGTAGTCTACGCCGCCTACTAGCGCGAGGATCTCGCCCGTTTTAGGTAGCGTAACGACGATAGCGCCGTTTAGGATACTGGCGTTTGCGTCTTTGTTACGTTTTAGTATCTCGTTGTAACCGTATTTTAGCGCCTCGGACGCCATATCTTGCACCTTTAAATCGACGCTAGTTTCGATGACGTAGCCGCCGGTTTTTATATCCTCAAAGCGCTTTGAGGCTTCTTTTAGCACTTCGTCCACGATATACGGGGCTTTGTTTTGCGTGAGGGTGTCGTCAAAAACTACGGGCTGCTCGACTAGCGCGGCTTTGTACTCTGCGTCGCTGATCCAGCCTAGCGCGTTCATCCTTGCTATGACGTTGTTTGCGCGGCTAAGCGATAGATCTAGGTGACGGGTCGGGTCGTAGGTGCTAGGCGCCTTTGGTAAGCCCACTAGGATAGCGATCTCTTTTAGCGTGAGCCCGTCAAGCTCCTTTCTAAAGTATCCTTTTGCCGCGGTTTTTATACCGTGATAGCCGTGTCCTAGATAGACGTGATTTAGGTAGCGCTCTAAAATTTGCTCTTTAGTTAGCTCGTTTTCCAGTTTCATCGAGATGATCATCTCTTTTAGCTTACGAGTTAGCTTTTTTTCTCTGGTTAATACCATGTTTTTAACTAACTGCTGCGTGAGCGTGCTAGCGCCCTCTACTAGTTTGCCCGCCTTTATGTCCTTAACGATAGCTCGCGTGATGGCCTCGGGATTTACGCCGCCGTGTTCAAAAAAGCTCGTATCTTCGATCGCTACTAGCGCCTCTATGACGCGCGGCGGGATGTCCTCGTACTTGACGTAGATCCTGTTTTCGTCAAAGATATTTGCGATGAGTTCGCCGTTTCTATCGTAAATTTGAGTCGTGAGCTTTGGCTTAAAATCGATAATATTTGACGCATCAAAGGTAACTTGCGAGTAAAGATACGCAAACGCCGCGCTAAGCGAAACAAAGATAATAAACAAAATAGAAGCTAAAATTCTCATAAAAACGCCTTTAAAATTTTCACGTTTAGCCCCATTGCGGTGCTAGTTTCGCCGTTTTGGCTTAGGATGTATTTTTTGTTGAAATTTTCTATCGTCATGGCTCCTGCCTTGCCCCGCCAAAGATCGCCCGATAGGTAGTTTTGCAAGTCGGCTTCGTCAAATTTAGCAAATTTATACTCGGCAAAGCTTACGTTAAAAAGCTCGAACTTCTCGCCTAAAAATATCATCGCGGTTACGATCCTAGCGGTATTTTCGCTTTGCATTTTTAGCATTTTAAAAGCTTCTTTTTCGTCCTTTGCTTTGCCCAAAATTTTACCGTCGCATACGACGACGCTATCGGCGAAAACGACGTTTTTTGCGCCGCTGTTTGCCTTTAAAAACTGCTCTTTTTTTGCCGCGACTATCTTTTGGACGTAGACGTGCGGCGGTAAATTTTTATCTACGCCGCCCTCGTCGTAGTTAAAGAAGATTTGCTCGAAATTTATTCCGCTTTGCTTTAAAATTTTCGCCCGCGTTTGCGAACTTGAGGCCAAAAAAATCATCAAAACTCCCTATATGCTATGCCAAGATACGTCGCTAGTAGCGCAAATGCGACGTTTAGCGGGATGAAATAATAAATCGTAACGATGAGATTCTCGTGAAGCTCGACGTATTCGCTATTTTTAAATGCTTTTACGGCCTTGTTTAGACGGTAAGTAACATAAATTATATTTAGAAGCAAAAAGCCGTAGAGAGCCCACTTCGTCGTTAAAACCGTGTCTAGCATAGGATCGGCGGTTTTTGCCGCGCTTTCCTTAGCCAGCATCGGACCTGTTGCGCCTATAATTAAAATCGATCCGTAAACCGCGTATCCTAGGCGTTTCATCATCGAGATTATCGTCTCGTAGCTCTGCGCGTCGTTGCCTAAATTCTTCATAAAAAATTTAGCCATTAGTAAAAAATTCGCCTGAAATCCGATAAAAACGATAACGGCAAGGATATGGACGAAAGGTAAGGCGTTGTCGATTCTTGCAAAAGCTATATTAAATTCAGGCATTTGCCCCCTTTGATTTTAAAATTTCTTCGTTTAAATTTACCCTTGCCGGCGCCGAAATTTAACGACTTAACACGTGGATAAAATTTTTGGGTTCAGTTTAAAAACGATCAACTCCGCGCATCTTTTGCTTTATATTTAAGCCTAGAAACCAAATAAATTCGGTTTTTTTAACTTTGTCCTAAATTCGGTATTAAAACCTACTTGAAACTCGCTTCAAGCCCCTTGGGCTCAAATTTAGCCGGATTTCGGGTTAAATTTTACGGCTATTTTTGAGCTCATTTTTAAATTTTAATTTAATAAAATTGACGCTATAAACTAGCTCGTTAAATTTACCGACTTTCGACTATTTTAATCTAGCCCAGTTAAAGGTAGCTCAAATTTGTTTTAAATTTCACGCCGCAAAACCGCGGTCAAATTTAAGCCGTTTTCTTAAATTTGACTGACGCGAGCTTATTTTTCAAGCTTTACTTTAGCAAACTCTAACGCCTGCCTAACCGCATCATCGATCGCTAGTACGTTTTTACCGCCCGCGGTTGCGAAATCGTCCTTGCCGCCGCCGTTTCCGCCTAAAATTTGCGCCGTAAATTTAACCCATTCGCCCGCTTTTAAAGCCGCATTTTTCACGCCTGCTGCCAGAGCGATTTTGCCCTCTTCGCTTACTTGCACGAGCAGGATCGCCGCCTTTTCGTTCTCGTTTTTAAACTCGTCTATCACGGCTTTTATATCGCCGCCGTCAAGCACCGCGACGCAAAGCTTGGTCTCGTTTACGTTCACCGCCACAAGCGCGTGCGCGTCTTTGGCCTGTTTGCTCTTATCTTTTAGGCTTTTTATCTCGGCTTTTAATTTTTTTACAGCATTCATCGGCTCGGCGCTTTTTAGCTCGGTTTTTAGCTCTTCTATCTCGCCGCGCCAGGCTTTTGCGAGATTTAGCGCGGCCTTAGAGCATACGGCCTCGATCCTGCGCACGCCCGCGCTCACGCCGCTTTCTTTGGTAATGAAAAACGCGCCGATTTGGCTTAAATTGCTCACATGCGTACCGCCACAAAGCTCCTTGCTAACCTCGCCGAAGCTTAGCACGCGCACTTTGTCGGCGTATTTTTCGCCAAATAGCGCGATCGCGCCGCTTTTTTTAGCGTCCTCGACGTCCATTATCTCGGTTTTTGCCGCGATACTCTCGGCGATTGCTCCGTTTACGAAATTTTCGATCTTCGTTAGCTCCTCCGCCGTCACTGCCTTTGGATGCGAGAAGTCAAATCTGAGTCTGTTTGCCTCGACGCTAGATCCGGCCTGCGCGATATGCGTTCCTAGCACACTTCTAAGCGCAGAGTGGAGCAGGTGCGTGGCGCTGTGATGGCGAGCGATTTCGGCTCTTTGCTCGCTTACTTTTAGATTTACGGTATCGCCGATTTTAAGCTCTTTTTTAACCGCGACGTTTGATAAATTTAGTCCGAAAAACTTCTGCGTATCTAGCACGTCGGCAGCACCCGAGATCTCGCCGCTATCGCCCGCTTGGCCGCCGCTTTGGGCGTAAAAAGGCGTCACGTCAAACATCGCCCAGCCTTGCTCGCCCGCTTTTAAAATTTGAGTTTGCTTAAAGTCCTCGTCAAGTAGCGCTAAAACCTTGCTCGTGCGCTCAAGCTCCTCGTAGCCGCTAAATTTATTTTCGCCGAATTTCTCTAAAAGCGCCTTAAAATCGCCCTTTGCACTCTTATCGCCGCTGCCTTTCCAAGCAGCTTTAGCGCGCGCCTTTTGTTCGCTCATTAGTTCGTCAAATTTAGCTTCGTCGACTTTGAGCCCCTTTTCGCGCAGCATGTCGGCCGTGAGATCTAGCGGAAATCCGAAAGTATCGTAAAGCTTAAACGCAGCTTCGCCGCTAAAAATATCTTTCGTACGCGCTAGCTCGCTTTCAAAAAGCTCGAGCCCGCTCGCTATCGTGGCCAAAAATCTCTCTTCTTCGAGCCTTATTTGCTCTTTTACCGCCGCCTTTTTCTCGTTTAGGTAGGCGTAGTGGCCGCCCATTAGCTCGCAGACTTTATCGACGAGACGGTACATAAATGGCTCTTTTATACCTAGTAGATATCCGTGTCTGATCGCGCGGCGTAGGATGCGGCGAAGCACGTAGCCGCGGCCCTCTTTGTCAAATGTAGTGCCCTGAGCTAGCAGGAAAGTCACCGAGCGGATGTGATCGCTGATGACGCGGTAGCTAGCGCCGCTCTCATATGCGTAAGGCTTACCGCAAAGCTTGGCGACTTCTTCGATAAGAGGCATAAAAAGCGAGCTATCGTAGTTGCTAAATTTGCCTTCCATTATCGCCGTGACGCGTTCAAGGCCCATGCCCGTGTCGATGCTCGGTTTTGGTAGCGGAGTTAACTTGCCGTCGCTACTGCGCTCGTACTGCATGAAGACTAGGTTCCAAATTTCAAGAAATCTGTCGCCGTCGCCCCCCATGTAGTCCTCGGGCGTGTTAAAGTGCTCTCCGCCTTGGTCGTAAAAGATCTCGCTGCACGGTCCGCACGGTCCCGTATCGCCCATCTGCCAGAAGTTATCGTGATCGCCGAATCTATAAATGCGCTCCTTTGCTATGTGCTGCTCCCACAGCGCAAACGCCTCGTCGTCGCTCTCGTGAACGGTGACGTATAGGCGGTCTTTTGGTAGTTTTAGCACCTGCGTTACAAACTCCCACGCATACGCGATCGCGTCTTTTTTGAAGTACTCGCCGAAGCTAAAATTTCCCAGCATCTCAAAAAACGTGTGATGGCGCGCGGTGTAGCCGACGTTGTCTAGGTCGTTGTGCTTGCCGCCGGCTCTTATGCAGGTCTGACAGCTCGTGCGGATCGGCGGAGTAGGGCGCGGCACTTCGCCGGTGAAAATACTCTTAAACGGCACCATACCGGCGTTTGTAAAAAGCAGCGTAGCGTCGTTTGGCACCAGCGGCGCGGACGGTATGATCTCATGACCTTTGCTTGCAAAAAAATTTAAATAAGCCTCTCTAATATCCATCGTTTTTCCTGATTTAAAGTTTTAAAATAGGGCTGATTTTATCATAAATTTGATAAAACTTGTTTGAGGTTAAACAATAAAAACGGTTGTAAAAAAGCCGAAAAAATCTAAAAATAGAGCGCATTATCCGTTTAATTACCGTTTTTTACTATAATTATTTTAAAAACATTAAAATTTGGGATTAATATGAAGAAAAAAGTTGCGATCATAGGCTTTACGGGCAACGCCAAAATTTATTACAATGAGCTGCGTCGCTCGGAAAATTTCGAGCTGGTTGGAATATTTGACGGAGTGCAAAATCACGAAATTTGCACGCGAATACCGTTTTATAACAACATAAACGATCTTTTAAGCTCCGTTAAAATCGACGCCATAATCGTCACCGACACGCACAAGCACTTAAATTTAATACCAAAATGCCTAAATTTTATAAAATTTATCATGCTTGATCCGTGGCTTTGCAAATCAGGTGAGATAAGAGAATTAAAATACTGCTTTAAGCCCCAAAATATCGGTGCTTACGTAGCTTTTACGGATAGGTTTAATCCCGTGATCGCCTCGATAAAAAAGGAGCTCGCTAAAGAAAGGGAAATTTTCTCGCTAAATATCTCGCGCGGTTTTAACAAAGGCGTAAATTTACAGCTGGAAATTTTACAAAACGTCGATTTAGCAAGGTTTGTAACGGGTAGCGAAGTGGCGTTTGGCAACAAAATCTCCATCCAAAATGAAGATAAAAGAAGCGAAACCGATGCGCTTTTTCAGCTTAAATTTAAAAATCAAACCTTAGCCAGTATTCACAACTCAAAGCGATTTAAAGCCGAGCGATTTACGATCGAATTTGCTGCGAGCGGAGGCGTGTATTTTGGCGATATGTCGGGTCTAAAGTTAAACAAATATACGCTTGAGGGGCAGCAAAATTTGAAAGTTTACGGCGACGTTTCGCCGGCTAAAGCATTGTTTGCAGAGTTTTACCAGGCTTGTTGCGGTGCAAAAAGCAATCTAAGCACGCTTGAAGACGCGCTAAAGGCTCAGGAGATTTGCGAATGAGACTTATTTTGCTACTAAATATGGGCGGGCCAAACGACCTTAGCGAGGTTGAAGTCTTTTTAAAAAATATGTTTAACGACCCCTGTATTTTGGGGATAAAAAGCCAGCTCTTGCGTAAATTCGTTGCATTTGCGATAACAAAATCGCGCCTAAAAACCGCGCAAAATAACTACCGCCAAATCGGCGGCAAGTCGCCTATCTGCGAGCTTACGGCTAGGCTTTGCGGTAAAATTTCGCATTTTTTAAACGGCGACGAGACGGCGGCATTTGCGATGAATTATACGCCGCCTTTTGCAAAGGATGTTTTGGCCGAGTTTGCGCAGGCCTCGGAGATCGTCGTTTTTCCGCTATACCCGCATCACTCTATCACCACCGTGACATCAAGCCTAAACGACTTTAATAAGGCGTGCCGCGAGCTAAATTTACAAGCAAAAATAAAAATCGTCGAGCCGTTTTTTGCGGATGATAGATATAACGAAATCATCGCAGACTGTATCGAAAAAAGCGCGCGTAATCTAAATACGGACGATATAACGCTAGTATTTTCGGCGCACTCTTTGCCGCAAAAAATCATTGATGCAGGCGATATTTACGAGGAGCACGTCAAGCGGCACGTTCAAATCTTAACCGAAATTTTGGAAAAGAGAGGGGTTAAATTTAAGCAAACGATGCTGGCGTATCAGTCAAGACTAGGTCCCGTAAAATGGCTCGAACCCTCTCTAAACCAGGTATTAGCCGAGCTAAAAGATAAAAAAGCGCTCATCTATCCGATCTCGTTTTGTATCGATAACTCCGAAACCGTTTTTGAGCTATCAAAGGAATTTAAGCATATTGCAGACGAGCTAAAATTTGATTTTTACGATGTCGCGGCCTGCCCAAACGACGATGATAAATTTGCTAGATTTATCGCAGATAAAGCTAAGGAATAAAATTTGCTTGTAAAAATGTATCTTGTATAAAGGATGCAAAATGACGATCGAAGAGCAGAAATTTATCCAAAAGATTTTGGCCGAACTCGCGCAAAAAGCTGCGCAAAATAGCGCAAAAGCGGCAAATGAAGGCGACTTTGAAAAGGAGCTTAAAAGAGCTGCAGAGCCGGTGAAAACCTCCAAAGAGCCAGATGTGGAGGGCTTTAAAAGGACTCTTGCCGAACTTGGCGCGGCTGGATATTTATCGCAGATGAACGAACAAAAAATCCAAGAAAAACTAAGAGCCAAAAAAGAGGAGCTGATGGAAGCTCTGGGGCTAAATACCGATATGAAAAAAAGCCTAAGAGACGAGCTTGAAGCCGTGTTAGACGAGCTTTTGACTAAATATGAAAAAGAGCTACGAGCTAGTTTGCAAAGCAATTCTTTGCTAGAAAAACAGCAAGCTTTGCAAAATAAAAATCCATCAATGCTAGGCTCTGCTCTGCTGGGAATCGTGTAAATTTTAACCTAAAAAATCGTAACCAGAAAGATTTTTAATTTTACTATTTTTCTATGAGGATGACTTCAATGTCCATATCGTACGCTTTTAAAATTTTACCTTTTAGAAAATGCCTATATTTCTTTTTAAAATTTTCAAGAAAATTAGAATTTTTTCAAATTTCAGCGGAATAAAAAAGAAAAAACGGAATAATTAGTTTTAAAAATATTCAAAAAAGGAGAACAAAATGAAAATTATGCAAATCATACTTCTATGTTTTGTTTTGCTAGGTTCTTTAAACGCCAAGACGAAAAAGAACTACACGGTAGACGAACTTAGTCGTAAGCTGTGCTACGCTGAACTCATAGAGTACATGAATGGATCAGGTAATTTTGTAAGGGTACCTGCTGGGGGAATTAGCCTACAAGTAGGAACTCCCATTAGAACTACGGTTGGCGTTATGTATGAAAATTCTGATCCCGATATCGTTGGGGCTACTGCAGACGTTAGGTATCAGAATTATAATATAACGTATGATAGCCCTAGGGAGTCACATAACGTAGGAGGCGGGGCTACTCCATTAGGAACCGATAGATCGGTATGGAGCGGGTATCCTGCGTTTTCAAACCCAGGCTTTCAGCTTGGTTATGAAGGTATGGTTAATGATCTAGATACTTATGAAAATGCCTTTTACCATAAAGCCGGTTTGTCCGGTAATCCATATAATAGTATGAGAATGGGGTTTTTAGGTAATAGGATTTTTTATAAAGAGCATTATGATAAGTTAAACTATGTATGGAAGCCTAATGAATATAGCGTAGCGGCTAATTTTTATTTGGATTATCGTAAGGCAAAGGGGACTTATTTTAGTAATCCGAATGGAGTATATCCATCCCTTTCGCATGCTGGATGGAATATGCAATCTGATAAAATAAATTTGGTTACATACTCCGGAAAGTTAAGAAAATGTAGAAATGCGCCAAGCTATAACATTACTCCAACTTGGGGTAATATTCCAAGTGGTTATATACAGTATATAAATGCGGTCGGATATATGGTTTATGATAATGAAGGGTATTTTAGAGTAACTAATATCAACTATAATCCATATAATCCAAGCGCCAATCCAGACCAAAAACTTTATACTATAGTTGCCGGAAACAATAAGTTTAAGAACAGATTTAGAATAGTCCACTTCGATAAGTACGGTAACCCATCTAATTACAATGGACCAATCTACGTCAGAGTGGGTTCTAGATATATAGATGGAGACATGAATTCAAACAGTGCAAACACTATATATGATGCTTCTGGAAATTTGATACAGGAAAATACGCCTATTAATTTTAATGGCGTACACATGGATATTTTATTGGATACATCCAATCTCCCTATACTGCCACGGGGGCATACGTTTGTTATAGCAAAGCCGGGTACTAAATCCCAGTATGCTTCAGCGAACTCGGATACTTTTATCATAAGGCCAAGCGGCGTAAAAATGAAAATAGGCTTTAATCGTTCTGGATACGTAAAATCAAGGCCTACGGCCGGCGTTCCGGTAGGTAATTTTGATAATTACGGATACTACTCCATGCCGTATAATGAGTTTCGTGCTATACCTGTTGGCGTAGACGGTAAAGAGGTGAGAGGGTATTATTTCTCCACAGATAAAGTAAGGTTTGACGTAAAGAGCCATGCGCCGGCCGGTTGTTTTTCTAATCCGGTAACTTTGACTAGAATGAATTATCTTGAAAATATAAAAATACGAATGTCTATAGGTATTAGAAAGTCTCACAATGGGCACACTGATACTGTGTTTAATATGTCTTATTACGACCCGGATAATCCGTCTTCTTTCACAGGCGATACTTTTGCCCCATACGATGATGCCGCTGAGGGGCTTATATATCCAGAAGTCGGAAAAGTATCATTGCGACTTGATCGTGTTATAGACGATCAGTTTACTTTACCCGATAGGGCAAAGGGGGGCTGCATACCCGGAAGTACATCCAATGAACCAGATGCTAGCGGCAGGGTAGGATGTGATATAGCTATAGAATTTAACGAAGAAATAGGTAATCATAGACCATATGCTATAATGCCGACAGGCGTTAAAATTTTTAATTTTCAGGGTGAAGCCGTTGGTTCTAGTCCTGACATGACTTACTTGTCAAATGACCCCAAAATGTCCGCTTCTATCTCTTATGGATTGCAGGCGGTAGCATATTCAAGAAGAACCGCTATGCTTGGAGCTAGTTATCATGGTTGGTTAAATTTTGATGCCGTATCAAATAGTTTTTTCCAAACTTATGATAAAGATACCGCAAAAGATATAGATCAGCTAATAGACTATACTAGTAACAAAAACTATATCACTCAGCTTTTTACTAAAGATTGCTATGCAGAGGACCTAAATACGAGAATAATCATAAATAGAAAAAATGAGCCTCAAACTTTTTATGGAGAAGGAGGGTATATTAGTAGGGGTGTTTATCACGGTGACTTTACCGCAAACGACGAGGATAGAACTAGCAGATATCCTAAGTCTGAAGATATGGTATTTTTTGCCGATCCTGACGCAAAAGATGTAACTAAAGACAATCCGCTCAATATAGACGACTCGAGCTATACGATATCGCAAAAGGCCTTTGTAAATGGTGTAGTGCCTGTAAGCGCTCCTATAGCAAAGCTCGGCGATAAAAAAGAGGGAGTCTGGATGAAATTTAACTTCAAGAGGGATAATCGATATGCTAGAAATCCATTTGATATAGATACCGATTTGTTGTTTATATCCGGGGAGAATAAGCAAAAAGAGTACAACATAATAGGAAACCAGAATATACCGTCATACTTCCAGACGCCTACCGATCGAAGCAGAGTTTTAAAATTTTATTACGGTAGGGCATTTTTGCCAAATGGAGAATACTATAATACAAAAAGTTTCGAACATTTAGCATACTATACCATTTACTGCAAGGATTGTGATGCGACAAAATATAATATAGATAAAATAAATACACCTATTACCGGAGAAAACTACTGGTATGCCACAAAAAAGCATGATAGCGCGGTTCTAGGAGAAATAAAAGGTTATAACTCGTTAAACAGTGTTTTACCAAGTGCTACATATCCAAATAATCCGCTAAATATTACCTTTAGAAGCGTGAATTATTTTGAGGATAGTCTAAAAGCAACATCCCCAAGAATTATAGTGGGCACAGAAAAAGTAGAGGTATTGGCCGATAGTTGGCTGATATACTCGACCAACCCACTGGCTACGTCAATGGTTTCTACTATTAACTTCTATCTATCAAATGAGTGGGGTGGACAACTCTTTGATAATAAAGGTAAGAATAGCCAAAGAATAGTACCTGTAGATAACGCTCTAGAGCAAAATAATGGTAGTATGACAATACAAAGACCTAGCAGGAGACTTCAGTGGTGATGGATGGGGGATGCAAATCCCATCCTGTTTTTTACTGTGGGGTGGCCGAATTTATGTCTAACCAAGTATAATCAAATAACTTGAACGAAACTTAGTCGGGTTTTTAGCTACCCTACCCATACATTTGACTACCCTAAAAATCTTATCAATTTTAGTAGATACAACAGGACTATTTTTATAGAAAAATTATTTCGTAATCGGCTTTGCTTGTTTGTTATTATAAACCCTATTTTATAGATATACGCTTTAAATAACTTAGCTTTCCTGTAGTCGTTGCTATGCTAAATTATAGATTAGCTAAATTTAAAGAGATATCATTAAGCATGACGCAATGATAATGACTGCGCAAAAGTTAAGAGAAAGACAATTTCTTACTTTATCTAAAGAGTGCGAATAAGCTGTGAATAAAGAGAGGTAGGGCTGGAATACAACAGTATTGATATATAAAAAGCATTGAGGACGCGATGTTCTTATAAAAAAGCTGTATTGCTATTTTTTAAATAAATAAGAGGGTCTTATATGAGTAATAATAAAAAGGAGCAGTGACTAAAAATTAGCTTGGATCTCATTGGGCCTTATTTTTTATAGATGTTTTAAAATTTGATAACGCAATTTTCTGATTATTTTAAATCATTATCAGTAGTTATAGTATGCAAGTATTTTATATTAAATTTTATAGTTTGATTTTCCATGGGCAATAAGATACCCTTATATTCTGTAATATCATCAAAGGCGAGCTAAGCTCACCTTAATTTTGTATTAGTATAGTCCAAATTTACCATCTGACCTTTTATATAAAACCCTCATTTTTGCATCTATATCATTAAATACATAAAACTGTGCATCACTGCTTTTTAGCTTGAATAGTGCCTCCTCTATTTCAAGAGGTTTATATATTTCAAGTTCCATAGGTACGATGTCGTCAATATCTATTTCATTGCATGCTTCGTTTGCGATAGCGTTCCTGATAGCCTTTTCATCATCTTTATTTTTGATAGTAGTATTTTTATCGTGCTCTCTGCGGAGAACTTTTGACGCTCGATCTATTGCAAGATCAATACAAGCGTATAAATCTTTATCTTTGTGGCGAATGACGATAGTGTCTTTTTTTGCCAAATTTAGGATAAATTCTACACAAAAGCCTTTTCTGCCATTTTTTTCGTCCGCCGATACGACACACTTTCCTGAAATTATATCAAGATTGTATTTTAGGATAGCTTCGAAGGCATTTTCTATGTATTCCTTTATAGAATCGGTTAGATCAAATTGTTTCCCAACAATACTTGTGTTCATTTCTCCTCCTTTGATTGGTTTTATAGTTTTTGTATTGTTCTTCTGTGAAGTCTTATTTTTCCGCTATTTGTTATTTTCATTGCTGCTGGAATGATTTCTATATATGTATCAAGTACAACTGTTCCTGCTGATTCTGAAGTACTTATTGGCGTGAAGTTGTTGCAATCACCTATCTTACCAAAAACTTTAGACGCTACAACTTTTATATTAAATATATCTAATCCACCCAGTGAGTATTTTTCGTTTAAAATGGTCTGATTTTTGAAACAATTACTACTATTGGCAATTTTATTCGGATTTAATATAATTTTTGCTATCGCTATTTCTGTTGCGCTTCTGAGTAGAAAAGCGGCCTGTTCTTTTAAATATATATCGCCAGTCGTCTTCACGGATTCTACTGAAAGTTTTAACATCGTAACTCCCAAAGTTGAGACGAGCACCATAAACAATATAGCTGTAACCATACTAAAGCCTTTTCTCATTATAGCACCGCCCTTCTTTTACAAACTATATTTTCCTCTAGTGACGCCTCGTTTATCGGCAACCTTATATCAGTCATACAAAGTTGTAGTATGATTGTATTGTCTAAGGCTTTATATGAAAAACCTTTAACTCCACTTGCTAGTAATGCTTTTGGGGTATTTGTGTCATTATATTTTTCCCCTAGCCATGGTCTGTAATTGTAGTGTAGGTATATATCAAATCTACCATCATCAGGGGTTGTATCACTTCTTCCATCTTTTGGATTTACTGGTACTATGGCGTATGCGGTGTGAGCCAAATAGTATTGTTCATAAATTTTATTTACTTTTCCTATATCTGCGCTATCCACTTCAAGCACTGGACTACCGTCAGATTTTGCCTTTACTTTTACAACACTATTTGCAGCAAAAGTAGAGTGATCAAAGCCGAAACTATTTTTAATATTGCCTGTTACTTCATTGGAGCGAAATATCATCCCAACGGTATAGTTTGAAGAAAAATCTATTTTTTTTCCATTTGTGTCCGTTAAATCAGCCATGGTATATTTTGCTGAATTATATAGCTCGCCGGTATCGGTCTTGCAACAGAGATTGCTTCCAGGAGTTGAAATGGTTCTAGCTGTTTTATTGGTATTTGGGCCATCAATATCAATAAAGCCACTCCAACCGCCATTTTGGAAGCTCTCATATGAATAGCTTATCCACTCTAAGATATTGTCTTTATTGGCTATAGTATGGCTTGTGGGTCTGAAGCTAATATGAGTGAATTCCGTACCAGACGTTCTGCTTATAACGGATTGGTGTATTCTATTTTCAAGCCTTTTTGCAATTATTTCTAAGGTTAAATCTGTTTGAGTAGTCAAATAATTGATGGTCCTTGAATGAAAATAGCCGTTATAAATTTTTACGGTTAGTTCTGCGCCGAAGTATGCTAAAATACCGACTATTACGATAACTATCACTATTTCTAATAATGTAAATGCTTTTTTCATCTTTTACCATACCTTGCTTTGTATCATTGGTCTATCTCCTATATTGGCAACAAAGCTATTTAAGACTACTCTTGTTTGATCTTTTTTGTCACTTTCAGTTTTTTTATCATCTTGGGCAAAGAGCTCTATTGTAATTTTCCATACGTTATTATCTATACTATCGTCTATTGTTTTGTGTTCTACTTTTTTTGAAATTTCTGACACCAAGGATGATGTTGTAACAGTACTTGTAGAGTCTATATCTAGTTCCGGTATTGATTCGCCAGTAGTTGCGCAAGAGTCATTTGGTCCTCTAGATACAAATATTCTCCTGTTTGCTTTTGAGATACCGTTTATATCATAAAAATCTTTCCCTGGATGAGAGGTATCGTCATAATTAAAAACGGGTGTCACCGTTTGTCCACCTAGTCCGTGGCCGCCACCGATTATTTCTTCACCACATCCATATGGAGCCCTTAAAACTAATGTCATTATTTCTTGGGCGTCTATAATAACTGATTGAACTATCGACGTTTTATCTGCTACTGTTGACTGATTTAGAAGTGTTGGTACACCCATTAGCACTATGCTTACTATAATCATTGACAAAACTAGCTCAACAAGAGACACGCCTTTTCTCCATCTCCACTTAATACAATTATGGCAATTACTGTTTTTTTCTATTATATTAAAGTTGTTCAAAATACGCCTCAAATCTTATAAATTACTCTTAATATACATAAGAAATTGTTAGTATTATAAATCTTATATATACAATCAAAAATATTAAAATATATTAAACCAACAAAAGATACTTTCATTTTTCTATAAAATCCGAAATTTTTTCGGCCTGTTTGTACATCGGATAAGCCCACGCATCAAGCACTATCTGCGAGAGCGTCATGTTTGTCATATTGCAAACGATAGGGGCGATAAAATTTACCGTCGAAGTCTCGATGGGGGTGCTTACAACCATTATGTTATAAATCCTTAGCTCACTTTGGTCGTTTATGTCCATTAGCTCCTGATAGTACGTAGGTATTTCAAATTCGTAATTTCTCAAAGCATATGGGTTTATCGCGGCAAAAGACGTCTCATCGTCCTTGCTTTGAAGCTTTACGAAAAATTGATCAAGCTCTTTTAGCTCGTAGCTTTTGATATGTTCAAAGCCCAAAATAGGGCTTTTAACCTGAAAAACCATATACGTCTCCTTAATTATACATTTACTTTTTAGGCAATTGTACCCAAATTTTTCTATTTTTAAGCATAAATAAAACCGAAATTTACCCAAAAGCAACAAAAACAATGGTAAAATAAACCGTCTGAAAAATTTAAATTTAAGGGAACGTATGAAAAAAACGATTAAATTTTTATCTGCGATTTTTTTTGTTTGCTTAGTCGGCGGCTGCGCTGAAAAATACACCGAGCTATATAATCTAACGCCCGATCAGTGGTACTCCGAGATCATCGGCGATATAAAAAATCGCGACCTAGAAAGCGCCGATAAGCACTACACGGCGATGTCTAGCGAGCACGTAGCTAGTCCGCTTTTGGAGCAAATTTTACTAATCCTAGCCCAAGCTCACGCTAACGACGAAGAGTATCTGATGGCGAATTTTTACCTGGACGAATACCTCAAAAGATACGGCGATAACGGCCCTAGGAGCGAATTTGCGCAGTATTTGAAGATAAAGGCGAATTTTGATTCGTTCTCGCAACCCAATCGCAACCAAAAGCTAATGCAAGACAGTATCGCCGAGATAGAAAAATTTCTCTACGTCTATCCAAACACTCAGTATCGTCCGCTGATCGAAACTATGCTGGTTAAATTTAAACTCGCTATCTACAACCTAGACGTGCAAATAGCCGATCTATACGAGCGCACGGGCAGAGACGAGTCGGCGCAAATTTATAAAGAAAAGGTGCAAGCCTCGCCGCTAAATGATGCAAATATCGTGCTTCCGCAGCTTCCTTGGTATAGAAAAATGTTTGAGTAGGAGCTAAATTTGCAAATTTACGAATCAAAAATGTTCCCTGCGCAGCTACCCGTCATCGTAGAAGACGAGCTGTTTTTGTATCCGTTTATGATAACGCCGCTTTTTTTAAGCGATGAGGAGAATATCGAAGCGCTAAATTCGGCTCTCGAGTCGCAGAGCCCCATCCTAGTCGTGCCGACGAAGGCGCAAAACGAGGGCGCTAGGAAATTTGACGCCGTATACGATGCTGGCGTCATAGGCACAGTAATGAGGCGAGTGCCGCTACCTGACGGCAGGGTAAAAATTTTATTTCAAGGCACGAGCAAGGGCCGCATAGTCTCAAAAGTAGGTCAAAAGCCGCTGCGAGCGGTCGTAGACGTGCTACACGAAAAAAGACCCGAAAACACAAAAAGCGACGCGCTACTAACGGTGCTTCGCGAAAAAGTGCGAGATCTGGCCGCGCTTAGCCACTTTTTCCCGCCCGATCTTTTAAAAACGATAGAAGAGAGCGCCGAGCCTAGTCGCGTCTGCGATCTGATTTTAAGCTCGCTAAGGCTAAAGAAAAAAACGGCGTACGAGTTTTTTATCGAGGAAAATTTGGAGCAAAAGCTGCTAAAGCTCATCGACTACGTTATCGAGGAGATCGAGGCAAATAAACTCCAGCGCGAGATAAAAAACAAGGCTCACTCAAAAATAGATAAGGTAAATAAAGAGTACTTTCTAAAAGAGCAGCTAAAGCAGATACAGCAAGAACTGGGCTCAGATACCAGCCGCGAGGAGGAAATCGAGGAGTACCGTAAGAAGCTGGAAGCTAAAAAGAAATTTATGGGCGAGGATGCGTATAAGGAGATAAAAAAGCAAATCGACAAGCTATCGCGCATACATCCTGATTCTGCCGACGCAAACACGATACAAAGCTATCTGGACTGGGTAATCGAAGTACCGTTTGAAAATACGGCAAATAAAAAACTAAGCGTGCAGGAAGTCGCAAAGCAGCTAAATGCCGATCACTACGGGCTTGAAAGGCCAAAAGATAGGATAGAGGAGTACTTTGCTCTGCGCGAGCTTTTGCAGCTGCGAGGCGTCGCGGGCAAGGTAAATAACGGAGCGATCTTGTGCTTTGCGGGGCCTCCGGGCGTCGGTAAAACGAGCCTGGCAAACTCTATCGCAAGGGCGCTAAAGCGCGAGCTAGTGCGCGTGGCTTTGGGTGGCCTTGAGGACGTAAACGAGCTGCGCGGACATCGCCGCACCTACATAGGCGCGATGCCCGGTCGTATCGTGCAGGGGCTGATAGAGGCTAAACAGATGAATCCCGTCATCGTGCTAGACGAGATAGATAAAGTCGGCAGGAGCTTTCGCGGCGACCCGACGGCGGTACTGCTGGAGATCCTAGATCCTGAGCAAAATAACAAATTTAGAGATTATTATTTAAATTTTAATATCGACCTAAGCAAGGTCGTTTTCGTAGCGACTGCAAACGACGTCGGCGCCATACCGCCGGCACTGCGCGACAGGATGGAGTTTATCGAGCTTAGCTCCTATACGCCGCAGGAAAAATTTGAGATCGCTAAAAAATATCTAATCCCTCAAGAGCTAAAAAAACACGGCCTAAAGCCCGGCGAAGTGACCTTAGGTAAAGACGTACTAAGTCTCATCATCTCGGACTATACGCGAGAAAGCGGGGTGCGAAATCTACGCCGCCGTCTGGCGGATATATTTAGAAAGGCGGCAAAAAGGCTGCTCGAAGGCGACGCGCAAAAGATAACCGTGACGACTAAAAATTTAAGCGAGTTTTTAGAAAAGAAGGTTTATGAGATCGAGCATGCGGATAAAAAGCCGCAAATCGGTCAGGTAAACGGGCTAGCGTGGACGAGCGTGGGCGGCGACGTGCTAAAGATCGAAGCTATACGCATACAGGGCAAAGGCGGCCTGCAGATCACGGGGTCTTTGGGCGAGGTGATGAAAGAAAGCGCGTATATAGCATTTAGTCTCGTTAAGGTGCTAATCGACGCTAAAAAGATAAAAGTGCCCTCTAAAATCATCCCGAGCCTGCCTGATGACGTCAAAGACGGCGTGAAAAAAGAGCTAAGCCCTAGCGAAGTGTATCGCCGATATGATCTGCATATCCACGTGCCCGAGGGCGCTACGCCAAAAGACGGGCCGAGTGCGGGTATCACGATGGTGACGGCAATCGCCTCGATCCTAACTGATACCAAAGTTCGAAGCGACGTGGCGATGACGGGCGAGATCACGCTCAGCGGCCGCGTGCTGCCTATCGGCGGGCTAAAAGAAAAACTCATAGCCGCGCATAAGGCCGGTATCAAAACCGCTCTGATACCGCGTAAAAACTATGAACGCGACCTAGGCGATATCCCGCAAGACGTCAAAAACGATATGCAAATTTTACCCGTGGACGTCATCGAAGACGTGCTAAAAAATGCATTCGTCGCAAAATAACTACAAAATTTGATCAAATTTAGCCTCGCTTGCGGGGCTGAGTTTATCGCTCATATCCGAAAAACCTGCTTTAAATTTACCGCTATTTTCGGTTTGCGTAAATAGGCCGAGCCTTGCGGCTAAAATTTGGCAAATTTTAATCGAGCCGGTATTTTTAAGAGCTAGAAGCAAATTTTAGGCGTTTTTATGACAAATAGCTTAAATTTGGGTTTAAAGATAAATAAGCGAAAATTTTAAGCCCTTTGTGCGTATTTTCGTATTTTCGCGTTTTTGGGCTTTATTTGCTTAATACGCCGTAGTAGTTACGATTTGAAGCGCCTAGGGCGGACCAGCCCGCCCGTTTGAGTGGGAAGCGGGCTAAATTTGCTTGCATTCCCACTCGGGATAAAATTTTCTAACGTAAGCGTTTAGCTCCCTTTCGGCGTCGCTATACTCGCGGTTTGAAGCGTTTTTAGCGTCAAATTCGCCGTCATGCCCATCGCCCAAAAACTCCGTTATCATACCCGCGCCAAGCGTCGCGTTGTTATAGCGGTCAATCACGATAAAAGAGCCGCCTTGGCGGTTTTGCTCGTATAGATCCGCGCATACGCTCTTATCTAGGCTCACGGCGCATTTTGCGATGTCGTTTAGCTCCAAGCGTTCGGCCTTAAGCTTTTCAAAATTATTAACGTCGCGTTTATATAAAATTTCGTCAAACTGCGCGTTTATCAAGTTTGAGTTGATTTTGATTAGATACTGCTCGCCGGGCGTTAGCGGCGCTTCGTTCATCCAGACGATATTTGCGTTAAATTTTCGCGTTACGCGCGGTAAATTTGCGGGCTTTGCTATCATATCGCCGCGGCTAACGTCTACCTCGCGGTCGAGGCAAAGCGTGATAGCTTGGGGCGCAAAGGCTTGAGGCGCGGTTTTAAACGCGTCGTCTTTGCCTTTGACGCCAAGGTCTAGGTTATCGGTCGTTACTATGGATTTTACGCGCGCTTTTTTATTTGACGGCAGTACGACTACTTCGTCGTTTTCGCGGATTTCGCCGCCCGTTATGGTGCCGCAGTAGCCGCGGAAATTTAGATGCGGGCGATTTACGTACTGCACGGCAAATCTAAACTCGCTAGGGCGGTCAGGGCTAACGTCTAGCGCGTCTAGCGTCGGCAGTAACGCAAGCCCTTTATACCACGGCGTGTTTTCGCTATTTTTTAAGATATTATCGCCGTTTAGCGCGCTAATGGGGATAAAGTCGAATTTTATCCGCTCGCTATGAGGTAAATTTCGGCTCATTTTTAGATAATCGCTCTTAATGTCCTCAAAAACGTCCTGCCTAAAATCCATCAGGTCCATTTTATTTATCGCTACTATAATGTGCCTAATGCCTAGCAAACTCGCGATAAACGAGTGGCGCTTGCTCTGCGTTAAAACGCCTTTTCTGGCGTCGATTAAAATGACCGCGACGTCGGCCGTACTCGCGGCAGTCGCCATATTTCTGGTGTATTGCTCATGGCCTGGAGTGTCGGCGATGATATATTTTTTCTTATCGGTGCTAAAAAATCTATACGCCACGTCGATCGTGATGCCTTGTTCGCGCTCGCTGGCTAGTCCGTCTACTAAATTTGCGAAATCTATCTCGCCGCGTTCGTTCCTGGCGCCGTTTAGCTGGTCTTCAAAGATGCCCTTAGCGTCGTAAAGCAACCTGCCTATTAGCGTAGATTTGCCGTCGTCTACGCTGCCGCACGTGATAAAGCGCAAAATATCTACGCTCTCGTTTCGCTTTAAAAATTCTCTCAAATCCATTAAAAATACCCCTCTTGTTTTTTTGCTTCCATCGACGAGCCTTCGTCTGAGTCTATGAGCCTGCCTTGGCGCTCGCCGCTGTTTGCTACCAAAAGCTCGGCTACGATCTTTTCTAGCGTATCGGCGTCTGAGCTAATGGCTCCCGTTAGCGGGTAGCAGCCTAGCGTGCGAAAGCGCACCAGCTCGTCTTTGGCGGAGGCTCTAAGCTGTGCGGGCATTCGCTCGTCGTCTACTAAAATTTTAGCGCCCTTATACTCTACGACGGGGCGGACTTTGGCAAAATACAGGCTTGGAATCGGGATATTTTCAAGCATTATGTACTGCCAAATATCAAGCTCGGTCCAGTTGCTAAGCGGAAATACGCGGATACTTTCATTTTCCTTTATGCGGCCGTTGTAGATATTCCATAGCTCGGGACGCTGATTTTTAGGGTCCCAACGGTGAAATTTATCGCGAAACGAGTAGATACGCTCTTTTGCGCGGGACTTCTCCTCGTCGCGCCTAGCTCCGCCGAAAACGGCGTCAAATTTATACGTATCTAGCATCTGTTTTAGCCCCTGCGTTTTCATGATATCCGTGTGCATGGAGCTGCCGTGTATAAAAGGCGAAATGCCCATCTGTTCGCCTTTTGGATTTACGTAGACGATTAGCTTCATACCGCTTTCTTTGGCTCTGCGGTCGCGAAACTCTATCATCTCGCGAAATTTCCACAGCGTATCGACGTGCACCAGCGGCACGGGCGGCACGGCGGGATAAAACGCCTTTTGCAACAAGTGCAGCATCACGGAGCTATCCTTACCGATACTATAAAGCATCGCCGGATTTTTAAACTCCGCGACCACTTCGCGCATTATATGTATCGACTGCGCTTCTAGGGCTTGAAGATGGGTTAAATTTTGCATATTTCTCCTTTTTCTTAAATTTAACTGCTTTTTAGCGGCGACCTGAAATTCGCCGTTTAAATTTGGGCTTTTTTAGCTCGCTATTTCGTCCGCCCGCTTGTTTTCTCGCTAACTTCGCTTGCGGGCGCTAACTCCCGCTTTTTCGCGCTTGCACCGGCTACATAGCTAAATTTAGCGCCGTCAAGATGCGGGTCTAGGCGCGTAAAATTTAAAGCCGAATTTGACCTCAAATTCGAGCGCAAAGAGCTAAGGCGAAGTATCGCGAGACGGATTTAAAAGTCGTGCAAAAATTTAATCGAGACCAGGTATAAATCCTGTCGCGGATTAAAATTTTCTTCTGCTTGCAGTTGCGAGCAAAGAAAAGCAAAAATCTCTTTCAAAGACGCTCGCAAGACGAGCCGACGGCTACAAAATTTAATCCCGCCCTTTTATATGCAGCCCGCACTCTTTGTGGTTAGGATTCTCCCACCACCACCTGCCCGCGCGTATATCCTCGCCCGGTTTTATCGCGCGGGTACAGGGCTCGCAGCCGATACTGGCGTATCCTTTCGCATAAAGCTCGTTTACGGGCAAATTTAGCTCGCGCGCGACGCCCCACATAAACTCGTCGCTAAAATCAAATAACGGGTTGATTTTTTTTAAATTAAAATTCGCGTCCGTTTCGCACAGGCTAACGCCCGTTCTAGTTACGCTTTGAGCCGCCCTTATGCCGCTTATCCACGCCTCTTTTTTATTTAGCGCCTCGCGCAAAGGGATCATTTTTCGCTGATGGCAACAAAATTTGCGGTTTTCTACGCTATCTCTCATGCCCCATTGCCCGATCTTTTCGTCCACTTGGGCTAGCGTCTCGCCGCTAATGGCGTATGTTTTTATCTTAATACCGAAAAATTTCTCTACCTCTTTTTGATACTCTAAACTCTCTTTAAAAAGCTTATGCGTATCGAGGGTAAAAATTTCAAGCCTATCTAGATCAAAGCCCGATTTTAGAGCCATATCTATCGCGATACAGTCCTCTATCTGGTGCGAAAATGCCAGCGCGACGCGTCCCTTTATCTCTGCCAAAACCGCCGCCAAACGCGACGTCGCTTCATTATATGTAGTAATCACAAAAACTCCCGTCCTCTTGCGAGTAGCTATGCACGCTAGTAAAATTTAGATATACGAATTTTAAATTTTTCTCTTTTATGTCTTTAAATTTCGCGCTCGTGATATCGACCTCGACCATATCCGCGCTTTCTTGCATCTTAATATCAAGCCTAATGCGAGAGCCTAAAATTCGGCTATGCACGATCTCGCCTTTTTTAGAGCCGGCGCTGTATTCAAAGCCAAGCTCTATCTCGTGAGGCCGCACGAAAAGCAGATCTCCCGCGCTCTCGTCGCTTACGATACCATCAGCGCCCACTCTGCCGCGAAAGAGATTTACGTTGCCCAAAAAGCTATACACGAAAGGATTGGCCGGTTTTTCGTAAACGTCTACGGGCGTGCCTACTTGCTGGATCTCGCCTTTATTCATCACGACTATTTTATCGCTTACTTCTAGCGCTTCTTCTTGATCATGCGTAACGAACACGCTAGTAATCTGAATCTCGTCGTGTAGTTTTCTTAGCCACCTGCGCAGATCTGCTCTAACCTTTGCGTCTAGCGCCCCAAACGGCTCGTCTAACAGCAAAATTTTAGGCTCCACCGCTAGCGCCCTAGCTAGCGCCACGCGCTGTTTTTGCCCGCCGCTTAGCTCATCTGGGAAGCGCCCCGCCAAGCTTTCTAGCTGGATCATTTTTAGCAGGTGCATGACGCGCTGCTTTATCTCGTCTTTGCTCGGGCGCGAGGCTTTTGGACGGACGTTTAGTCCAAACGCTATATTATCAAACACGCTCATATGCCTAAATAGCGCGTAGTGCTGAAAAACAAAGCCTATGCCGCGTTCTTTTATGCTTTTGCGGCTGACGTTTTCGCCGAAAAACGAGATTTCGCCGCTATCGGCGCTTTCTAAGCCCGCGATTATGCGAAGTAGCGTCGTTTTGCCGCTGCCGCTAGGTCCTAAAAGCGCGGTTAGCTCGCCTTTGTTTATCTCTAAATTTACGTTTTTAAGAGCGACGAAATCGCCGAAAATTTTATTTAAATTCGATATTTTTATACCCATTTAGCCCCTTTTGCTAGCTTTTTGAACTAAAAATTTGAGCGCCAGCGTGACTACCGAGAGCAGCAGCAACAAGCTAGCTACGCTAAAAGCCGCTACGTAAAGATAATCGCTGTATAAAATTTCTATATAAAGGGGCATCGTAGTAGTTAGCCCGATTATCTTGCCGCTTACGACCGCCACGGCGCCGAATTCGCCCATCGCTCTGGCGTTTGTTAGCACTACGCCGTAAAATAGCCCCCATTTTATGTTCGGTAGCGTAACGCTAAAAAACGTGCGAAGTCCGCCCGCCCCCAGGCTAAACGCCGCCTCTTCCTCGCTATTTCCTTGCTCTTGCATTAACAAAAGCGTCTCCTTGGCTACAAACGGAAAGGTAACGAACGCGCTAGCTAGCAAAATACCCGGCAGCGCAAAAATCACGTCGAAATTTAGCGCGCTAAAAAATTTTCCCAAAAAGCCGCTATTTCCAAAAAGCAGCACGAACATTAGCCCTGCGATAACGGGCGAAACGGCAAAGGGCATATCTAAAAGCGTAAGTAGCATAGTCTTGCCGCGAAACTCGAATTTCGCCGCCGCGTAGGCTATCATAACGCCAAATACGGTATTTATAACCACGCAAAATCCCGCGCAAAGCAGGCTAAGCTTTACCGCGCTAATCGCGTAATCGTCGCTAATCGCGCTAAAATAGCCGCTAAGCCCGTCTTTTAGGGCTTCTGATACGATGGTATAAAGCGGAAGCGCGATAAAAACGAATAAAAACGCGGCGCTAATTAAAAGCAAAACGGGCTTTAAAATTTTCGGTTCGCTCATTTTGCGACCTTTTTTTGTATGAAATTTATCAAAAATAGCGAGGCAAATGCTACTAAAATCATAAAAAATCCGATTACGGCGGCTTCTTGATAATTAAAACTATCTAGGCGCGAGACGATTAAAACGGGTAAAATTTCGCTTTTAAAAGGGATGTTGCTCGAAATAAAAATGACCGAGCCGTATTCGCCAAGGCCTCTTGCAAAGGCTAGCGCAAAGCCCGTTATCAAGGACGGAAGCAGGCTTGGAAGCATTATTAGCCTAAAAATTTGCCAAAAATTCGCGCCTAAATTTTCGGCCGCTTCAAGCACTTGTTTATCAAAATCTTTTATAACGGGCTCCGTCGTCCGCACTACAAACGGCATACCTACGAATATCAAAACGATTACGACGCAAGTGAAATCCGCCCCTTGCAAATCTATGCCGAGCCTTAAAAGCGTAGCGCCCATAACGCCGCCATGCGAAAATAAATACGCCAGGCAAATCCCCGCTACCGCCGTAGGTAGCGCAAAAGGAATATCTATGAGCGAGCTAATAAAGCCCTTGCCCCAAAATTCGTAACGCGCCAAGCACCACGCGATAATAAAACCGAAAAGCGAATTTATCGCGGCGGCGACGAATGAAGCCGTAAATGAAAATTTAAGCGCCGATAATACGCGAGGATCGCTGATAACGGCTAAAATTTCGCCTATGCCGCCCTTAAAGCTAAAAGCGCCCAGAGCCACCAGCGGTAGTAAAACCAAAAAGCAAACGTAGCTGGCGCCAAGGCCGAAGCAGATATTAAATCCCGGCAAAATAGAGGGCTTTTTAAGTAAAAATTTTCTCATTTTTTGCCCTTTGCTACGATCTCGTAAATTTTATCAAACTCGCCCCCATCGCTAAAATGCCGCTTTTGCGCCGCGTCCCAACCGCCAAAGCTCTCTATGCTTATTAAATTTATTCGCGGGAAAATTTTCTCGTATTTTTTAGCGACGCTTTCGTCCGTCGGGCGGAAGAAATTTTTTGCGATAATCTCCTGCGCGTCAGGCAAATAAAGGCGCGCCAGATATTCGCGAGCAATCGGGACGTTGCCGTTTGCGGCGGCGTTTTTGCTTAAAACCGCGACAGGAGGCTGCGCTAGGATGCTAAGGCTTGGGTAGATAATCTCAAACTCGTCCTCTCCTAGCCTTGCTTTGCTAAGATACGCTTCGTTTTCCCAAGCGATCATCGCGTCGCCGATACCGCGGCGTATGAAAGTGTTTGCCGATCCGCGAGCGCCTGCGTCTAGTACGGGAGCGTTGGCGTAAAGTTTAACCAAAAATTCGCGAATTTTATCCTCGTCTCCGTCAAATTTAGCCGCCGCGTAGGCGTATGCGGCTAGGTGGTTATACCTCGCGCCGCCTGATGTTTTGGGATTTGGAGTTACGATTTTTACGTCGTTTCTTACTAGATCGTCCCAGTCTTTTATACCTTTTGGATTGCCTTTTCTAACCAAAAATACGATCGTGGAGTTGTAAGGCGCGGAGTTTAGCGGGAGCTCTTCTTGCCACGAAGCGTCCAAAGCGCCGCTTTTTCGCGCGACGGCGTTAATGTCGTAAGCAAGAGCCAGCGTCGCGACGTCGGCTTTTAATCCGTCTATTAGCATCCTAGCCTGCGCGCCGCTACCGCCGTGGCTTTGTAAAATTTTAATCTTTTTGCCGCTTTTTTGCTCGTAGTATTTAACGAAAAGCGCGTTATATTCTTTAAAAAGCTCCCGCGTCGCGTCGTAAGAGACGTTTAAAAGCTGTTGCGCGGCGGCAAAATTTATAAGCGCTAAAAAGATTAAAATTTTATTCAACGGCTATCCTTTCGCATTTTGGTTTCAAGCTTAGCGATTTTTCGACGACGGGGCCGATTATTAAAATCGCGGGACGAGCGCATCTTAGCGCCATAGATTCTAAATTTTTTATTCGTCCGACGATTACTTTTTCATCCGCTCTATCTATATTTGAAACAAACGCCGCGGGCGTATCTAGGTCTAAATTTAGCTTTCTTGCCGCATTTAAAATTTCGCCCGCATAAGCGTGCGCCATAAGCGCGACCGTCGTAACGTCTCGCGTCTTTAAAATTTCAAGCCAAGCGGTGTTTATCGCGCCGCCTTTTAGATGCGCCGAGACTATCAAAACGCCGCTGCTAACGCCTCTAATCGTAGGCGTAATAAGCGCGCTAGCGCATCCGGCAAAAACCGAACTGACGCCGCTAATTAGCTCAAATTCCACGCCGTTTTCCTCTAAAAAGCTCATCTCCTCAAACGCTCTGCCAAACAAGCTCGCGTCGCCGCCTTTTAGCCGCCCGACGGTCTTGCCTTCTTTTGCCAGGCTTAGCATAAGGGCGTTTATTTGCTCTTGCGTCGCGCTATCTTCGTCTTTGCCCTTGCCTACGTTAATAATCTCTACGCCTAAATTTCGTAAAATTTCGCGCGTATCCTCGCCGACTAGTTTATCGCTTAGAGCTACGTCTAGCAGCTCAAACGCTTCAAGCGCGCCCAAGGTGAGATTTTGAAGGCTGCCGCTGCCGCAGCTGATTAAAAAAACTTTGCCTAAATTTTCGCGGCACTTCGGTTTTAAAATTTCGGCCTTTTGCGGGTTAGAATTTTCAATCGCCTCAAGCCTGGCTAGTTTTAGCTTCGGGATAAAATCCGCTAAATTCCTAGGCAAAATTTTGACTATTTTATCCCTTACGAGCGCGGCTAGGCTAGGACTCGCGCCGTTAGTGCTAACGCCTACGCTAAGCTCGCCTAAATGCGCGTTTGCGGTAAAATAAAAATCGCTTAAAGCAGGCTTATCGACTACGTTTAGCAAATAGCCCAAGCTTTTACGCTCGCTAAATAAAGCCTGCCCTAAATTTTCATCTCCGCTAGCGTCTATTATCATTTCAAAGCCGCTTAAATTTTCGCCCAAATTTTGCCGCGTTAGCTTGCGAATTTTTACGTTTTTATCGGCAAAAAACGGCTCTAAAATTTTTTCGGCTAAAATTTCGCACTCCCAACTGGCCGCTTTTAGAGCTAAAAATTTTTGCCGCGCGACCTTTCCGGCTCCGATTAAAAGCACGCGTTTAGGTGTAAGGGCTACTGGTAGGGTCATTAAATTTTATCTTTTAGCGTTTCGCCAAAAAGCACGTCCGCGCCGTAGTCATAATACGCCCTCGGGTTTTCCTCAAACGTCCCCACGCGCTGATACAGCCCGCAAAGCTCAGCTATGACGTTATCTCCGCCGTTATCGACCCAGTCGTTAAAATTTTTAAACTCGGATTTTACTTGCGTAAATCTTTTAAGCGTTTGGTAGACGAATTCAGGCACGTGATAAGCGGCCACGCCGCCTACTTTTTTGCCGAATTTGCTTTTGCCTTCTTTTAGCTCGCCTCCGGCAAATACGCTGTAATAAGGAAGCGATCTGCCGTCCTCGCGCCTAGTGCCGCCCATAAAGCCTAAATTTGCGTTTTGATGAGCGGTGCAAGAGTTTGGACAGCCCGACATTTTAATAACGATATCTTTTAAAAGAGAAAAGTCTAAATCGCTGTTTCTAATATGATCGTGGATAGCCTTCACGGCGCCTTTTGGACGGCAAATTCCTAGCCGACAGGTCGATGCGCCCGTGCACGGAGTCATGTTTGCAAACACGCGCGGATCGGCGCTCATAGGCGAAATCTCCGCGATAACGGGATAAAGTGCGATAAGATCGGTCTTTTTGAGATTTTTTAAGATTATATGTTGATCTCGGCTTATAAAAAGCGAATCTTTTAGGCCGAGTTTAATAAGCGCTTTTGATAGCTTTATCGCATCGTCTCCGCGCACGTTACCCCATAAAAACGGCACTACGGCGTAGTAATAGCCCTTTTGTTTTTGCGCTGTTACGTAGTTTTGCGCCCAGGCTTTTTGCGCGGCGGAAAATCTAACGCGAGGCTCGCTTATTAGCGGCTTAACGCCCCTTGGCTCTTTGATATCCAGCCTCCATTTTTCGCTTGAAGCTCTAATTTTTGCGACCTCGTCCTCGATCATTTTAAAAATCGTCTCTTTTCCTAGCTTCTCGGCGGCATGGCGCAGGCGGGCGGAGTTTCTATGCTCGTAATCGCCGGTTTTAGCAAACACGAGCTTGATGGCTTGCGCGTATAAAAAGGCTTCGTTTGCGGGGATGAAACTTTTAAATTTATCGCCTAGGCGCGGTTTTGAGCCCATTCCGCCCGCGACGTAGACTATAAAGCCTTTTTTGCCGCCTTTTTTGGTCGCTATAAAGCCCGCGTCCGTGATAGTCGCGTTTGCTCGGTCAGCCTTGGAGCCTGAAAAAGCGATTTTAAATTTCCTAGAAAGTCCGTAAGAATCGGCTCTGCCGATAAGCATGCTAGTAATAGCGTTTGCGTAGGGAAGGACGTTAAAAGCCTCGTCTTTGGCGACTCCCGCTAACGCGTCGCAAACCACGCCTCTAACGCAATCCCCGCATGCGCCGCGCGTAGTCATATTTATCGCGGCGATCTCGTTTTCAAGCTCTATAAATTCGTCGTCTTTTACGAAATGAAGCTGAATGCTAGCTCTCGTAGATAGATGCAAAAATCCGTTGGCGTAGCGCTTGCAAAGCTCGCCTAGACGCGCGAATTCTTTCGCGCCAACGCCGCCGCCATGCGTTTTTACCCGCGCCATGTAGCTGTCTTTTACGCGCTGTTCGTATATCCCAAACGCCACGCGAATTTTCTCAAAACCTTTAAAATCAAGCTCGCCGTTTTTATATTCTTGCCATTTTTGCCTAAAAAATTCCGCGTCTTTGACGCTTACTTCCGCCGGAATAATATAGGTGTCCATCGTTTGCCTTTTTATAAAATTTGGGCGAGATTTTACAATAAATTTACTTAAATAGATTAAATATTATTAAAATTTTTGGTTTTACGGCGAAAATTTAACAGTAAGGCAATTTAAAATTAAATGCGAGATTTTATTGTAAGTCAATTGAAAACGTCGGCATAGTAGTAGAACTCGCGCCTATGATTGCTTTTGTCGGCTTTATAATTGCGAGTTATCAAGCATTTCGCATTTTTGCGCTCTGGAGTACAAGCCATAATTACAGCCTGCGGGTTGCGGGCAAACTCTTTGTTGTCGCGGATTTTTTTTTCATTTCATCTCCTTTTTGAGGGGTTAGTTTGGTTTCCCTCAAAACTAATTATATCCGCGCGCTTTTGTATTTTGATTTTTCTTGAAATATCGTATTTTGGGTGCTTTTGTGGCTCTTTTAGCGTATAGTCCGTTATTTTTTGTTTACTAGGTAAAAAACGGCTACATAGTAAAAAATGTATAGTAATCGAGGCTGTTTCTTACTGCCAGTTGAACGAAAGCTCGTTTTGAAATGCCATATTTTAGGGGTTTTGAATGCGTAAATTGTATGCTATGGTACCCGAGGTCAAAATAAAAGAAACCCTGCGTAAATCACGATATATTCGACAATTTAGCAAAACTTTAATTACGATCATATCGAAAAAATATAAATATGATCTTAAAAAATAAAAGGTTTGTTCAAAATTTAATTGAAAATTTTTCCTAAGGCGTAATGCAATATGTTTTATCCTAGCCCCTTGCCCCGCCTTTTTTGCCTTGCCTTTTGTATCGATTAGGCGGGCAATGGTGCTAGAATACCGCCGGCTTCCGCCTGCGATGACCTTCGATTTTTTTTTTTCCAAACGACTTCGTCGCTTCGGGACCCAAAATCGAAATTTGTATTGAGGCTTGTTTGAAGATATATGCTAGTTCTTATTTCGCGGATTTCGGGGGCCTCATGCACGCGCTAAATCATACCAAATCATAAGTTCTAGTGCGCGTGCAATGGGTCGAAACCGCGGTATAGCTCGAAGAGCGTATCTCCCGAAATAGCGAATACTTGGAGCTGGAGCGGGGGATAAAAAAGACATTTTGAATTACGCTTTTGCCTTTCATTTTACGTAAATCCGAAGTTTAACTAAGGCAAAAGCTATATATATGATCTAAATTTATATTGTTTAAAACTATCTGTCTAAACCATCGTATTTTTTAGTTTGTTCTTTGTCTTTGATTTCGATTTCAGACTTATTGAATCTTTCATCTAACCCGTTGGATAGTAGATCCGACTTCTTGATTGATCCCCCAATATCCTACATTTAGAGAATCCTCGAAAATGTCTAATTTTCGAAGTTGATAATGCTCCATAACTTGACTCTTTCCTTGATGATCATTCCAGTTAGACATGCATCGGTTGATTGTTTTTACAAACCCTTTAAGATTAAAACTCGTGATAGATCTCCAGTATTTGCTTAACTTTCTAGCGAAGAATTTCGAAATTTCATTCGGATTCTTCGGATTAAAAGTATTTAGCTCGTTTGGAAGAATCCCTAATTTTTGAACATTCTCGCCGTTTCCATGATACTTGATCTCGCTTGCAGCTTCGTTTATCCTCTCTTGAAGGTAAGTGTAAGGAGTCACATAGCGATTCTTGGAAAACAAATATGCCGAGTTTTGATCTTGGATGTATAGATGCCTACCGTCTTTTGTGTGCATGATTTGGTTTTTTCCTTCTTGGTGGATCGTAGCGTTAGGCTCGAAATACCTAACAAGATCATAAAAAGGAATGCGATCATGCAATGATTGTAGCGACACTCTCGTCAAATATCGTTCATCATCGATCGGTTCATGCTGAAGTTCAAATTTCTTTGTAGCATCTATGCCTTGCTTGATTTGATCGATATTATTGATAGCTTGATTTTCGATACCTTGTTCGATTCTTGCCTGCTTGAGGATTTGAGTTTGTCGCAAGATCTCCGAATTGTCGAAGGTCTTTCCGTCCACCAAAATCACGTTATCTTTTTTTAATGGCTGATAATAGCATTGCGAAGAAGTATCCGAAACAGTATCGATCTTTCCTTCAAGCCCGAGATTTCTTACTACAAGATGCATATAATCCTTATAAATATCCTTGTCTTGAAGGGCTTTCGTGGTAGGAACAATCATACGAAATTTCTCGGTTTTTCCGTCGTAGAGATGACTCGAGGATGGGTAGATAAAGCCCTGAATGCCTTTTCTTTTGAGTAGTTCGATACCATCGGAAATTTTCATATCCTGATGAGGCTCTTTGTTGTCGATGTCGAATATGAGAGTTTTTGTAAAACCCGATATATTCGCATTATTTCGCGATCCGTTCGAAAATTTAGCCATGCTTATATCCGAGTATTGTCGCAAAACATTTTCGATATTCTGCGGATTCGTAGTTATCGTTTTCCATCCGATTTCGGCATAGTATATTTTTTTATTTATACTCCCTTTTTTAATGGCTTCTTGCGTAGCTTTTTGATTGATTCTAAAATCATTTGATACGCTAAGCTCGATAGTATCGGTATTTAGCTAAGGATTCTTGCTCGAGCGCAATATCGCTTAATATCTTCACGGCATCGTCAAAGCGAATACGAAGCTCTTTAGTCACATAGTCCAAAACATTCATGTTTCTCGTACTGGGTTTCCTAGTCTTCTGGGTAATCGTTTCGAATTGAATTCTTGTTCCGTCCTCGTTTGATCGAATATTTACGCCGTATCTAGCTTTTAAGGTAGGAATAAAGATATCGACGTTTTTCGATTTCAGCATTTCGGCTAATTGGATATTTTGAGCTCTAATTTCAGGATCGATAGTTTTTACGATCTCGTTTTCTACTACGCTATTTTTCGTATTCTCTTTGATTTCGTCAAGAGTTATATCCTTTGTTTCAGCTTGGATTGGGCTAGTTTCTAGTATTTGTTTAGGGTCGATCTCTTCTTGAATTTTCGGTTTTCCTTTTGGAACCATTGCGGCTTTTCGAAAGGATTCATACTGTCGATATAGCTCAGATCGAGATATTTTTAATGGTTCGGGATTATCGAGTCCAAATTTTTCGCAAACGATATCTTGAACAATAGACTTGAACTTTATAGCCGAAGCTATCATTTGAGAACGATCCTTTGAATATACCATTCCCGCGGTTTTTATGCCTCGGCTAAACTTCATATTTTCAAACGATATAATCAAATGGACATGCGGACTTCGTCCGATCTCCTTGCCTTCGTACTCCTCGTTGAGTCTTTTTGATTTTTGATCTTCCCCTTCCCTAGGGATGTACGGCTCGCTTTGAATTATAGGCACGTGGGCTTCGGCATAGCATATCATCTCATCCCTCGAATGATTTGGAAAGTTTAGCTTAATGTATTCATCTAAAACCTCGTTGATCTTTCCTTCTGATTGTAGCTTATCCCACTCTTCCCTAGTGAATGACAATGAAGCATGATAATAGTTGTGTTTTTGCTTGCTTTTTGGATTTTTTAATTGCGAATCTTGGCTATCCTTGATCGCTTGCAAGTTTCCCATGAGCGGTATTCTTTGATCCTTTTCGTCTCTTGAGTATACAGAATGTTTTGTATGTCCGGTTTCTAGATATTCGGCGATTCCTTTTTCGCCTTTTGTGAGTTGAGCTATCATTGTTTTTCTCCTTTTAACGTAACGTAAATTTGATTCAAAAGCTGTTCGTTTCTATACAAAGCTTCGAGGATTTTTATTTCAAAATCCCTGCTTATTTGTTCTTGTTTTGCGATCGTATTTGTTGCTTTAGCAATCTGATTTATGTTCTCCGCCGCGCGATAAAAATTAAATATGATTTGTGGATCGATCTCTTTAGAAACGTAATTCACGATCTCGGAATTCATCGCCGATTTTCGAAGATATTCCGAGATAGGTATTCCAACCTTGCTAGCTTTTTGTCCGAGTAATTCTCGAAATTCTTCCGAAACTCGTAAGATTATATTTTTATTTTTTATCATAAAAAGCTCCTTGTTTTTGATAAAAAAATATAAAAGAGTTTTAAACCTTAGATTAAAACTCTCACCTTTGGTTAATCCTTTTAGCTCTGTTTTAAGCTAAAGGATTAACAGCCCTCTGCAAGAGCGTGACACATATTCGTATATACACGAAGTGTATATACGAATATGTGTCACGCTAAATTCTTCTATAATCAAATTAATTATAAGATTTCCATTTTTGATATTCACGTCTAGCCTTTTCTTTGTCTTTGAAAATAGCATTAACAAATCCGTTTAGGCTTATAAGCTCGTCGTTTAAGCCTTGATTTTCTCGAAGCAATTTTTCGTTTTCTTGTTTTCGTTCAAGAGATATTTTTATAATTTGCTCGTTATTACTTAATGTCTTTCTTGCTTGATTGATTGATTACAGGTAAGCAGATCCATAAAACAAACGCTAATTCAACGATAAACAAAATTACATGTATCATAATCGCTTGAGGAATAATCCAAATATTTTTAACCAAGTCCGCACCTTGCTTTAACTCGTTTACTGATTTGGATATCTTGTTCACAGCGTTATCCGCAGATCTGTTTATGCTGTTCGTGAAAGCGGTTTCTTTAGCATCCATTTTTGCAAAAACCTGAGTTAAAGTCACATTGGTTTCCGTTTTAATTTCCTCGAATTTTGCCTTTAAATTTGCTGATTTTTGATCAAGCTCAATCGACAAATTTCTAGCTTCAGAGATCGAATTTTCAAGAGAACTAGAAGCGAGGAGAGTCTCCCCGCTTAGGTTAGTTTCCGTTTGATTGTTGCTGACTAATATCGCCATCGCTAATTGCCTCGTTTTGATGATCTTCCGGTTTTTCCTTTTGAACTTTATTTTTCTCATCAAATTCAGCTCTCCATTCTCTAACCGTAGAAACGGATACCTCAAATTCGAAAGTCTTCTTGATAAATTCGACATACTTTTTTACCGACATCTCGGTTTTAAAGATCACCGCAAAGCATCGATCTTTGATGTATGTTAAATCATCAATTTCTACAAAATCTTTTAACGTTTGTTCTAGCAATTTGTCACTTATTTTTTTCATTTTCCCTCCTTTTATAAAAGTAAATGAAACTGTTTTTAAAGAATACCGATAAATACGATATTCTAACCGCTTTTTTAAATGTATTATTAATGAAAACTAGACCATCAGGTAGTGTTTTTGCCTCAGATAGGTAGTGTTTTTTTGAAAATAGGTAGTGTTTTTTCAAAAATAGGTAGTCTTTTTGCTCCAGATAGGTAGTCTTTTTTGAAAAATAGGTAGTGTTTTTAGAACACATTCTTGTTTTTCCTTTCGTATAGCGATTGAAGGGCTAGCTTTTCATTATAGAAGTAGCATTTCTTTTTATTTCTGATTTTTAGACTCCAAAAATTCCCCGTAAATTCGTTTAGTATTTTTATGAGTCTTTTATCTTTTTTATTTCGTCTTAGCTTCTTTGCTAGCTCTTTATGACAAATTCCGGGATTGTTTCGTATAGTGATCGCAATTTTCTCGATATATTGCTGATCTCGTTCTTTTTCATAGCCCTGATAATCGATGCCTTCAACTTGTATATGTTTAGATATTGCATCAACGCGAACCCATACACACATGCATCCTTCTCGAGCTTTGACGCCTTCGAGATAATAGTCCAAATATCCCGATTTCTTCGCGTCGTCTCCCTTGTTTTTCGGATGAACGAGATATGCGGTTTCGATCGAATCTATGACGCTTGTCGATCCCTTGTAGGTTTCTCCGGCTTTGTTGGTATGGCTTAGGAAAATTATGCTCGCATGTTGAAAGTCTCGAATCGTCATAAACAGACCGAAAAATTCCCGCATATCGGAGTCCTTCATGATGTCATAGTTTGCTGTGAAGTCTTTTAAACTGTCGAACACGATTAAAACATCGGTTAGATCGCGTTTGGAAGCTATGATCTGCTGTTTTACCAAATCAATACCCGAAATTTGCGATATATGAGGATTATTAAGGTTGACGTAGTGAAAGTTCTTATTTTCTTTCGTAATTGCGAGTATATCACGTTGGAATACCGTTCTAAGCGAGTTGTCACCATCGATGCACCAAACTTCTTTGACTCGATCAGTGAACAATGCGGTTCGCGCGATCGCTACGGCAAGGAAAGATTTTCCCGATCCGGCAGGGGCGAAAAGGTTTGTGATCGTGTTCTTAACGACGCAAAATGGCACGACATCCTCAGTCGGTTCGGGTTTATGCTCGTTTTTTACGTCGAGGCTTCCGCTCCAAAGCTTGTTGGTTTTATTGTTGTTAGCATCATTGACAGTTAAGCTATTATCCGATATAATTGCTTCATTGTCAATTTCTAGAGGGGGCAAACTTCCGACATCGGCCCCCATATACTCCCATGGATCACAATGATAATGCATCATTTTCTCCTTCATTTAATAGAATTTTTTTAAAATCAAACAATTTTAGAAGGTAGTCATTCCACCATTCTGCAAGTTCTCTCATCATTTTCTGATTCTCGTCATCCTTGTAGTTTGCTTCAAAGTAGGAAGCTTCGACTTTTGTCATATCGGGTATATGAGACATGTACATTTCGATGATGAAATTAGGAGTTCTATGATCCTTGATACCTTTCATGACATGAGTTTTGAAAGTTCCGCGAAGTCCGTGTTTTGTTATGCCCGCAAGTTTTCTTAATAGATCATTCATTGGTTGATCGCCGATACCGTCGAATACGCGTTTCTTTAAATCGGAATTCTTGATTTTTTCTAACTCTCGAAGTCTCATTAATAAGCTGATCATGGTATTCGACAAAGGTAAAATAAAGTCTTGGCGAGATTTTTCCGTTCGGAGCTCGCCCTTCATTCTTTCCTTACCTATGTATATACGGTTTTTTTCGAAATCGATATCTTTCCATTTCAGATCGAACAAATTCATCGATCTAAGCGCTGTTTCGAGCGCAAAGAATATTAGAATTTTCTTCTTTACGCTAATCTTTGCATTAGATACCGATTCTAGAAAATTTTTAAGATCTAACTTATTGACGATTTTTGAATGAGATTGAGTATTCGTCTTGCACGGAGCTTCATACGAGTCCGAAAAGACAAAATTCTCGAGTATATCGTTTTTTAAATATCCCTTCTCGGTCGCAAATTTTAGGATATTTCGGAGAATATAGAAAAGTTTTACGTTTGTAGCAGGTTGCTTCTTATTTTTTGAAAATATTTCGATTTTTAGGTCATCGAGAGTAATGTCGGCGATATCCATATCCGCTATACTCGTGCTTAGGATATGACGATTCGTTCGTTTTCTATAAGAATCGATCGTTTTTTGTTTGAAGCTTAGGGGATTTTCATTAACGAATTCAATCCAAATATCCTTAAATAAACGTATTGCTCTAGGTTTTTCGGCTCTATCCTTGTTTCCCGCAAAATCGGCAAATTTCCGAAAAGCCTCTTCAAATTTTACATAAGGGTATATCCCTAGCAAAGGATAACTAACCTTTCCGTTATCGTTCCAATATAGTCTGATAGACTTTCTCTGTTTGAGCTTAGAGCCTATTTCGAGGCGAAAAGCTTCATAACCGGGGATTCTTTTCCTAATCGTGTAATCCCGATCGTTTGATTGTTTCTCGATCCATTGATCAACTTCCGATAAAGACATGATTCGTTTCATGTTTTCGTCCTTTTTACTTAATTATAAAAAGTTTGGAAGTTTTGTATTCAAAATAGGCAAAAATATCATTAAATTTTGTCAATATCTACTAATACGATAGTTATCGAATTAGCTATATTGACAATGATATTTTTGTTTAGTATATGCGTCTATTTCGGTATTTGATTGGACTTCTTAATACGAATATTTTGGGATCATTTTTTGTATAATGGTGCCCGAGGTCGGACTCGAACCGACACAAGGTTGCCCTTACCAGATTTTGAGTCTGGCGCGTCTACCAGTTTCACCACTCGGGCTAAGAAAATCGAAATTTTACCTTGAAAGATATAAAAAAGAGATTAAAAAATATGGAAGCTCAAATTTAAGCTTCCATAAAAAAGAAATTATTTCTTTTTAGTTTTTTTGCCTGCGCCTGCTACGACGGCTTCTTTTAGTTTTTTGCCGACTTTAAATTTAACTGCTTTGCTAGCAGGAACATCGATGGTTCTGTCTGTTCCAGGCACTCTAGCTTTTCTAGCGGCTCTTTCTGCAGTACCGAATGTACCAAAGCCTATGAAGCTAATGCTATCGCCATTTTTAAGAACCTCTTCAATGGTTTCTAGCGCAGCATCAACCGCCTTTAGAGAATCTTTTTTAGAAAGACCGGCCTTATCGGCGACAGCTTGAATGAAATCAGCTTTTTTCATGGAATAATCCTTAATAATGAAGTGATATGCGCGCATTTTACAACGTTTTTTAAAAAAATACAATAGTTTTTAGCCGAAAATTTAACGATTTTTACGTAAATTCGGCAAAAAACGACGAATTTTAGATGATTTGCACCAAAAATTCGCTTTTTGGCCCCGTTTTTTTGACGTCTATGAGGCGCAAATTTTCTATGTCCATTTTACAAAGCTCGTCAAAATTTTTCACTCCGTTTTGCGCTACTTGCCTCAAAACTATCCCGCGGTAAGCTTTGGCATAGTGGCTGACGACTTTACCGTTTTTTAGAAATTTAAAAGTCGCAAACGGCTTTTGTATGCGGTAAAATTTCTCGTAAAACTCAGCCCTAAGGTCTAAAATATCATCATCTCCCAGCCACTCATCTATCTTGCCGCTAAAATTTTGCCTATAAAACTCCTCCAAATTTAACCCTTCTATGCGCTCGCCTTGCTTTAGTTTGTATTCAGGCAGCATATCCGCCGCAGTCACGGGGCCGAATAAATTTGAAAAAATCAGCGTATTTTTATCTATAAAATCCTGCGCCACGCTATCAAGGCTGCGGTAGTCAAGGTGCTTGTAGGCTACTCCGTCGTAGCGCAGAACGGCTTTTACCGCGCCTTTTTTAAAGAGGCTTTCGCGCAAGCTCGGCTCATCGGTCAAATTTTTCACGCCAAAAAGTTTTGAGATTTTTTCAATGGCAGCCGTTTGTAAAAAATCATCGTAGATTTTTAAAATTTCGCACCGTTTCTCATATAAATTCGGAAAAATAAAGTCGCCTCTATCTATAAATTTATTTGGACTTACGGCGGTTTTGGCTTCGCTAGGCGAAAAGAGTATTTTCATTTATGCTCCTTAAATTTGGCAAAATCATATCTAAAACTAAATAAATTTTGAAATTTGACGATATAGCGAGTGGAACTTTATTTGCTTGCAAGAGTTTGATTAAATTTAAGGAAAATGCGATGAGAATGACGAATCAGTTGATGAAATTTACGAATAACTACGACTATCAGACAAATATGAAAGCACTACACAAGCTAAACACGCAAATTTCAAGCGGTCTAAAAATCCAAAATTCTTTCGAGGATAGCAGCGTTTATAACGACGGCATGAGGCTTGATTATGAGGTTGCGACGCTTGAGCAAGTGCAAACGGCGACGTCTAAGGCGCAGCACTTTTCAAAAAATACCGACAAGGCTTTGGGCGAATTTAAGCAGCAGCTTGAAAATTTTAAAACAAAGCTGGTTCAAGGCGCCAATGAAATCCACTCGCAAACTTCGCGAGAAGCCATCGCAAACGACCTTCAAGGTATCAAAAATCACCTGGTAAATATCGCCAACACCTCGATAAACGGGCAGTTTTTGTTTGCCGGAAGCGCGATAAATACAAAACCTATAAACGGCGATACGAATGAGTATTTCGGCAATGCGCAGGCGATGAAAGCCGTAGGCGGAGCCCAGGTAAATTTGACCTACAACCAAAACGGGCAGGAGCTGTTTCTAGGCAAAGACGGCGATTATAATAAAAAAATCACCTCCAACACGATGCTAAAAGCTCAAAATTTAGACGACAGAAACAAGACCGTTTATATCGATAGCGAGCATAAAATGCGCGACCTAATCGGCTTTAAATACGTAAAAGACGAAAAGACTCTAACTAATCAAGATTTCACGGGCACCGGCGCGCGAGAGTTTCAAAAGACTACTTTTTTCTTGCAGGGCAAAAAACCAAACGGTACGAGCTTTACGAGTAAATTTAAGATGACGTCGGACGCCTCGATAAACGATCTGCTAGAAAAAATCGGCACCGAATACGGCAATACGCCGACTAATAAAGTCGTTGAAGTAACGATAAACAACCAAGGCCAAATCAACGTAAAAGACCTAAGCAAAGGCAATCAGGTTATCGATTTTCACATGATAGCGGCGACGAAAAAACTAAATAAGGCAGAGGATCTGACGGCTGCTAACATTAGCGCCGCCTCAGGCGAGTTTGACTCGGTCGATAGCCTAACTAGCGGCGCAAACTCGCTTGAGGCTAAGGTACGCGCAAACCCTAGCGACTATGAAATCACGGAATTTGTCAAGAGCAAATACGAAGACCTAGGCGGCGCCGTCACGAACGCCTACGACTACGACAAGATAAATTTAAAGCAAGAGGGCAGAAATCTAGTAGGCACCGTATCTCAAGTAGAGCACGGCAGCGGTAAATTCGCCGACGATAACACGACTCTAAGCCAAGTCGTCGGAGCTAAAAATTTATACGACGGCGAACGAGATAAGTACAACATAAACGACCAAACTCTAAAAATGCAGATAAAATCCAGAAGCGGCGGAAACTATAAAGTAGACGTAAAATTCGGCGCAGGCTCTCCTCCGACGGCTTCAGGCGACGCCACGGTGGAAATCACCAGGCCGGACGGAACTACGTATACGACGAAGGTTTGGGATAGCTTTTATAACGATACTACAAACCCGCCAACTACCGAAGGTATAGATACTCAGTCAAAAAATATGACTTTTAGACAGCTAAACGATATCATAGGTATGGTCGCTAGCGACAATGTTCCTGCGGGTACCGGCGGTAGTGCTCCGGCCGATTATGTCGCCTACAAGCAAGCTATCGCAAATTCGCAAGGTAGCGTCGAAGCAAATATGGACCATAGAGGCCGCATAAAAGTAACCGATAAGCAAAACGCCGTCACGCCGATAAAAGTAGGTATCTACGATAGCGGAAATGCCGATAAATTTGCGGGCGATAGCACGGGTACGACTCCTGCGACAAGGCAAGGAGAAGGTTCGCTGTGGAGCTTTTCGGCAAACAACGGTATCGAGATAGATAGCCCGAGCGTGGATATTTTTGCGGATTTAGATAGGATGATAGAGGCTGTTAGGAGCGGTCAGTACCGCGCCGATAGCGAGGGTGAGTATCTGCGTAACTCCGGTATCCAAGGCGCGATCGAGAGACTAGACCATATCGCCGATCACGTAAATAAAATCTATACCAAAGTAGGCAACCAAACAAACACGCTAACGCAAACCAACACGCATGCTAGCGTCATGGAAGTAAACGTAAAAACCGTCAAGGCTGATATCACGAATGCCGACTACGGCGAAACCTATATGAATCTCATGCAAAAAATGATGTCGTATCAGGCGATGCTACAGTCCGTGGCTAAGATAAACCAGCTCTCGTTATTAAACTATATGTAAAAACTCGCTATAATCTACCGTTTTATTAAAGTTTCGTTATCAAAGCGGGCGGAGCGAAAATGGGGTCAAATTTGATAAATTCGGCTCTAAAATTAGCCCTCCCGCAAATTTAAATTTACAGAATTTAAAGGACGCGCCATTTTAAGAGAATCGGTTTTAGTTATAGTCGTTTGTTTTTTGATATTTTTCGGGATTGCTACCATAGCGCCTGCGGCAAATTTCGTCGGGAGCTTGGGCAACGCGATCGGGCTTTGGAACTTCAAGCTTTTTGGTTTTATAGCTTACGTTTATCCGTTTGTTTTTATATTTTTTGCGTATTATATTTACAAATATTTTGACGGCTTTGACGCGAAATTCGCCCAAACCGCGCTCGGAGCGGCGCTGCTTTTTTTAGCGTTTTTGATGTTTCAATCAGGCTCAAATGCTATTTACGGCGGACTAGTCGCAAATAGCGCAAACGAGGCACTAAAAGACGTTATCGGCGTGATAGGTATGTGGGTTTTTATCGTGATGCTTTTCGTGCTTAGCTTTGGTCTCATCGCGCAAGATAACATCCTAGCTATCCTAAAAAAGGCCTTTGTAGAACCTAGCGCCAACGAATATAAATTTGAAAACGTGGACGAGCTTAAGCCCAAATCGCAAAAAAAACCTAAACGAATCAAAAAGCAAAAAACAATGAACGAGGCGAATTTGGGTGATGAAAATAATGAAAATTTAGAAGATGAAGCGCAAGATTTCGGTAACGACGAATCAGACGAATCAGATGAAGGCGAGTTAAATTTAGAAGCTAACGAGACGGGGGCGGTTACTATAAACGGCGTCGAGATCCTAAACGAAGTCGCCGAAAACAAAAAACTACTCGAACAAATCGAAAAAGGCAAGGTTGAAAAGCCTAAGAATTTTGCGTTGCCGCCGCTTAAATTTTTAGCCGATCCGCCGAGACGCTCAAACAGCGTAAACGAAGCCGAAATCGATCAAAAGATATCCGATCTGCTCGATAAACTGCGTAAATTTAAAATAGACGGCGACGTCGTGCGCACCTATACGGGGCCGATCGTTACGACGTTTGAGTTTCGCCCTGCGCCGCATATCAAGGTAAGTAAAATTTTAACACTGCAAGACGATCTAGCTATGGCTCTGCGCGCGCAGACCATCCGCATCCAAGCGCCCATACCGGGCAAGGACGTCGTAGGCATCGAGGTGCCTAACCAAAATATCGAAACCATCTATCTAAAAGAAATTTTAGATAGCGAAGTTTTCAAAAACTCAAGCAGTCCGCTAACTATCGCGCTAGGCAAGGATATCGTCGGCGCGCCCTTTATCACCGATCTAAAAAAGCTGCCTCATCTGCTAATCGCTGGAACGACAGGCTCGGGTAAGAGCGTAGGTATAAACGCGATGCTGCTAAGCTTGCTATATCGCAACAGTCCGCAGACTCTGCGCCTAATGATGATAGATCCAAAGATGCTGGAATTTAGCATCTATAATGACATCCCGCACCTACTAACGCCCGTCATCACGCAGGCTAAGCAGGCTATCACGGCGCTATCAAACATGGTCGCCGAGATGGAGCGCCGCTATAAAATCATGAGCCACACTCGCACCAAAAACATCGAAAGCTACAACGAAAAGATGAAAGAAGAAGGCGGCGAGCAGTTTCCCTACATCGTCGTTATCATCGACGAGCTAGCCGATCTCATGATGACTAGCGGCAAGGACGTGGAGCTATATATCGGGCGTCTGGCGCAGATGGCCAGGGCCAGCGGCATACATCTCATCGTCGCCACCCAGCGCCCTAGCGTGGACGTCGTGACGGGGCTAATCAAGGCAAATTTACCTAGCCGCATCAGCTACCTCGTCGGTCAGCGCATCGATAGCAAGGTAATCCTAGATCAAATGGGCGCGGAGAGCCTGCTAGGACGCGGCGATATGCTATTTACGCCTCCGGGAAGTCCCGGCGTCATCAGACTGCATGCGCCCTTTGCTAGCGAAAAAGAGATCGACACGATAGTAAATTTCCTAAAAGCGCAGCAAGAGGTAGTCTACGACGAGAGATTTTTAGCAGAGGAGGGCGCTAGCGGCGGCGCAGGCGGCGGTACCGCGATCGCGGGCGAGCTAGACGAGCTCTACGAAGAGGCCAAAGAGATCGTTCTAAGCGAGCAAAAAACCTCGATCAGCTATCTGCAACGCCGCCTAAAAATCGGCTATAACCGTGCCGCTACGATCATCGAGCAGATGGAGCAAATGGGCGTGCTAAGCCCGGTAAACGCAAAAGGCCAAAGAGATATTTTGTAAATTCGGCTCAAATTTATGAGCAAGCGCCGGCCGTATTTATTTTTAGATTAGCGCCGTTAAATTTGAAAATATGCGCCTGCCACGAGAGACCGACTTTACGCGGCGTTGCGAAGTTTTGCGCGTTTAATTCGCGCTATATTTAAATTTCTGAGCGAATTTACGCTCAAATTTTAGCTCCGTAGTCGGCAAAATTTACCGATCAAGCAAAATTATTTATAAACGTCAAGGCTCAAATTTAACTCGTCTATGACGCGTAATAGCCGCAATATCTCGTCTTTTATGGCCTGTGCGTCAGAAAGGCTTAGCGGCGGGTTAAAGAGCGAACTTTCAAAACGGTTTTTTGCGCCGTTTAAAAAGAGGTAAAATTTATCGTCCATAAATGCTGCGCTTAGCGATACCGCGTCGTCAAAACCCTGCTTAACCTCGCGCAGGCGTTGCATAAAACCGGGGCTTAAAAGATAGCGCGCCTTTGTTTCATCGTCCGTAAAAACATTAAAATCGTTAAGCCAGTCACCGCAAAGCCCTGTTTTTTGCAGCGGCATTTTAAGATTAGTTGCTTTTTTATCTATGATGACGGTTTGGGTTTTTAAGCTATTGCCAAGTTCGCAAATCACCACCGTGCCGCTAAAATTCGTAATCTTTTCGTAAATATAAAGGGCTAGCGAGACTGCCTGAGCTAAATATCCGCTGCCGCTAATTTCTCGCTCAGGGCTTATCACCTCGCAGACGGTAAATTTCATACTACCAAGACAACCTTTTATCGCGTCTTCGCCGTAGCTTTTGGCGGCTAGGGAGTAAATTTGTGCCTTGTTTAGAGCATTTATGCCTATGTTGCTTTTAGGCTCATATGTTAAATCGGCGCCAAGCCCTTCTATGACGACTTTTACGAATGTATTTTTGTAAAACATCAAGTATTCGTATTGGGTTATCAGCCTAAATCTAGATAAGAATCTAATGTATTCATTTACGGCATAGACAGCCGTGATCGCCCAAAGCAAAAACATCGTAAGTATCGCATACTCGCCCCAGCCGTTTGCAGCTATGACCCATGCGGCAAAATCTCTGCCGTAAGGTAAAGCAGGAGAAACAAAAAATAAGACGATTACAAAAAGCAAAGCATAGCGCTTAAGCAGCTTTTGTTTACACTCATTTTGTTTTTGCGTTACGGCGGCGATGGCTTCTTTTATTTTTGGGTTTATCATTCGTAAAAAACTCGGTTTAGGTAAAGGCCGTTTGGCGGCGCGGGGATACGCGTGAGCGGCTTTTGCTCGTAGATAGCTCGGCGCAAAAGCTCTTTTGCTTTGAGGAAATTTGCATCTCGGCAACCGTTTGAGTTTTTATCGCCGATTTTTGCGCGAATTTTTTCGGTATCTATGCTTTCGGCCTTGTTTAAATTTGAGTTTGTAGCGTCAAAATTTGAGATGCCGCAAACTACGTGTTCGGCGCTCAAATTTACGCTTTCGTCGCTTGCGATTAAGTTTTTTTCGCGGCTTTTTTGGTTTAAATTTGCCTTGCCGTCCGGCTTTGCCTTCTGCGCACGTTCAAATTTAAACTCCTGCGCGTCCGTTTCTTTAAATTTGCCGTTTTTGGCAAGCTCGAGTGCCTTAAGGACGCTAGCGACCATGAGGCGAACCTGGGCGCGCAAAAAGCCGTTTGCTTTAAAAACGATGATCGACCGCTCGCTGCGCGCGTAACAAAACGCTTTTTTGACGCGCCGCACGGGGCTTTTGACGTCGCTGCCAAGCTTCATAAACGCGCTAAAATCATGCTCGCCGACAAAAAGCGCAAGCAGCTCGTTTGCTAAATTTAGGTCAAATTTCGGCAAAAAAGTCTCGTAAGGCGCTAAAAAAGGAGAAAACTCGCCGTGATTTATAACGTAGCGGTAGGTTCTGGCCGTAGCGTCGTATCGCGGGTGAAAGCAGTCCTGCGCGCGGCTTATAAGTTTAACGTGAACGGCTGGGTGAGCGTGGCGGTTGATGAGCGATTTTAGACGCGTAAAGTCGCTAAAATGCTCGCCGCACTCGACGCAGGCTACTTGGTTGTTTGCATGCACGCCCTTATCGGTGCGCGAGCTAGAGATTATTTTGCCAAAAATGCCCACGTGCGCTAGAGCCGCGCCCAGAGCGTCCTCGACGCCGTTTTCGTGCGGTTGGGTCTGTGAGCCCTGAAATTTCGACCCGTCGTAACTAAAAACGAGCTTAAGGCGCACTTAGTATCTTTTTAAAATTTTAGCCCTAAAGCTAAAAATAGAGGCGATAAAAAATAGCGAAAATATCGCCGCAATCGCGATAAAAACGCGCGAACTAAAGAGCATAATGAGCGTAAAATAGCCAAATAGCACGCCAAATATCCCAAAATACACAAAGCCCTTTTCGTAGCGGTAGGTCACGATACCCAGACTCAAAGCAAAGAGCGTCGTCGCTAGTGGAAAAAGTGCGATAAGAACGTAGGTCGCGAAGTCTTTAGCGCGCTTTTTATCCTCGCTCATCATTTGCCAATACTGCCAAAACGACTTCGTCTGCGCGACGCTGTCCTCTTGGACGGTGCGGATCTTCATCGTGCCAAAGTCCGTTTTATGCCACGATGTATCGCCGATATCGTAAATTTTACCCTCGGCTAGCGTAAGCTCGATCGTGGCATTGCTATTAGTTAGGCGAGCGTTTTTGGCTAGAACGAACCTATGCGCGCCCTCTTTTGGCGAATAAAGCGTCACGCCCTCGTAAAGAGTGCCGTTTTCATCGCTTTTCTCGTTTTGGATGAAGACCATCCAGTCGGAGAATTTTTGCCCGAATTCGGTTGTTTTTAAATTTAGCTTGGCGACGGTTTTTTTGTATGAGACGAAATTTGAGTTTAGCTCCGCAGCCGTGGGGATCAGCACTACCGCAGTAACGATGAGGAAGGCTGAAACCGCACCGCTAACGATGAGGAAAAATTTGGCGATCCTAACGGGCGAATATCCGAGCGTAAAAAGCACGATACTCTCGTTTTCGCGAGAAAGCCTGAAAAACATAAGCGCAAGAGATGCAAAAAACGCGATCGGTACGGTAAAAAGCAGCACTCTAGGCAACATAAACATATAAAGCTTAAAAAGCTCTAAAAACGTGATCTCGATATAGGAGGTGATGCGCGCGATCTGGATAAAAAATACGATCGACATGATGAGAAAAAGCGTCGCAAATAGAGATGCGAACGTGCCTAGAAAGTTTGATAAGAGATAGCGCGCCGTCCTATCCATAAATGAGCCCCAAGATGTAGATAAACCAATCCTTAAACGCATAAACGATAAGCGTAGCAAGGCTTAGAAACGGCACGAAAGGCAGCTCATATCCGCGCTTTCGCACGATAACGTATGCGGGCAGCGTCAGCAGCGCCGAGACGTAGATCGCCATGAGGCCGAGCTTGATACCTAAAATCGCACCCATAACGCCCGCGATAAAAATATCTGCAGAGCCCATGGCTTCGCGCTTAAGGGCTAGACTAACGAGCGCGCGAAGTAGCCAAAAAGCAAACATAAAAATCGCAGCGTTTATAAACGAATCAAATGCGCGTAAAAGCCCCTGCGAGTCAAAAGAGGAGGGGAGATTGAAGCCGTAAAGCAGAGAAAATGCGACGCTGGCAAAAAGAAGCGGATCTGGAACTGCTTTGTAGCGAAAGTCAATCAAGCTAAGCGCTAGCAGCAAGATAAAGCAGATACCAAGCATCGCCGCCTTAAAAATCGCGCCGTAAAAGCCGTCTGCAAACATCTCTAGCCCGCTCGTTTCATAAAAGTACGCAAGCACGCAAAGTAGGGCGCTAGCAAGCTCAATGAGCGGATACTGAAAGCTGATTTTTTCGCCGCAAAACGCGCATTTGCCGCGCAAAAACAGCCACGCAAAAATCGGGACGTTGTGATACGGCTTTAGCGGAGTTTTACAGCTTTGGCAGTGCGAGGCGGGGAAATTTATGCTCTCGCCGCGCGGCATACGGTAGATTAAGACGTTGCTAAAGCTGCCGACTGCGGCACCCAATATAAAAAACAAAACGGCAAAAAACATAACTCTCCTATTTAAATTTATTCCGTTTTTGCGAGCTTGCGCTAAAAACTGGGCTTTTTAAACCAAGTCGCGACGTTTTAAAAGATAATCTTTGCGTAAAATTGCTGATTTATCGCGTTAATTTGATCTAAAATTTGCCTCGTCTTTTGCGCCGCAAAAATATAAAATGCAAAAATTTAAAGGCGATTTTAGCGAAATATTGCCTTGAATGATTTTAAATTTAAAGATTTGGGTTAAAAATTTATGCAAAAAGGCGCTGCCTCAAGGCTTTTGGCTCGTAAAATTTAAAAGCCTTTTTTGCGAGCGGATAAAATAAAAAGACGTAAATTTAAAAGAGGGCGACAGCTAAAATCGCCAAATTTTATATTCCGCCGAACCTTCTGTCTTTTTTCTTAAATTTGGCTGTTATCAAGGCTAGCTCCTCGCGCGTAAAATCAGGCCAAAGCGTGGGCGTAAAGGCAAACTCGGCGTAGCTAGCCTGCCAAAGCATAAAATTTGACAGCCTCTGCTCGCCGCCCGTGCGCACGAGAAGGTCGATGGGCACGGGCTCATCAAGGCAGGCTTGCAGGCTATCTTCGCTTAAATTTAGAGTTAGGTTTTGGGCGTCAAATTCGCCGCCGTTTTTTTCGCAAAATCTCCTAAAAGCTCTTAAAATTTCATCTTTTGCGCCGTAGTTTAGCGCTAAATTTAGCTTTAGTCTAGAGTTTTGAGCGGTTGCGTTTTTGATACCGTTTATCTCGTTTTTTAGCTTGTCGCTTAGCGGACTTTCGTCGCCGATAACGTTAAATTTGATGCCGTTTTTAATAAAACTCTCGCGTTTTGAGAGCAAAAATTTATGCAAAAGCTCCATCAAAAACGCCACTTCGCTCTTTGGACGCTTCCAGTTTTCGGTGCTAAATGCGTATAGGCTCAGCACCGCCACGCCCTCGTCGATGCAAAACTCGCACATCTGCTCCACGACGTTCGCGCCCGTTTCGTGCCCTTTGGTGCGTAGCAAACCGCGGCGCTTGGCCCATCTGCCGTTGCCGTCCATGATGATAGCTAGGTGATTTAGCTTGTTCATTTTAGCCCTTAAAATCAATTATTTTGCCGCTTGGATCAAAAAAAGCGGCGATGTTTTGCGTCGTTTGCGCTTCGCAGTCAAATTCATTTCGCAAAAGCCTAGTGACCTTTTCAAACGGCGTTTGTGCGCTGATTATCCTGGCGCCTTTTAGCGTAAAAATAATCGGAGCGAAATTTGAAAAAACGAGGTAAATTTGACTCGTCCGGGCGCCGTCAAATTTCATCTGAAAAACGCCTTTTGCGTCGTTATAAACAAACGAAATATTAATGATATTTTTTTGTAGCGCAAGCAGCATTTGAGCTAGATTTTCAAACGTTTCTCGCGAGTCTGCCGCGCTAAGGCCGTTAAATATATATTCATAAAACCAGTTTAGATTAGGCTTGCCTATCAGCCTTTCTATTAGCGCGAGTCCATCGGGCGCGGCGTAGGATAAGCTCGGCTTTTTAAAGAGATTTCTTATCACGATATTTTCGGTGCCGCTTGCTATCTCGCCCCAGTATTCGCCGTCCACGTCGAGGCTTTTCATGCTTTTCGTGCTTAGAATTTTGTTGCCCATTTTGAGATTGTAGCGATTGTAGCCCGTCTTTTCGGCGACTCTGATACTGATGGGCAGGCTCGCGTTTAGAGCCGTGCCAGCGCCGCCGCTTGTGATTTTTTGCACTCGTGAGATGGGATTTATCATAGCTTGCTTGCTAAATTTACGATTTGCCGCGCCGCATCCTCTTTGGACGTTAGCGCGATATTTTGCGCGCCCCGATGCGTGATAAAGGTGATTTGCGTGCTATCCGAGCCGAAATTTACCTCGCCGCCAAGCACGTTTAGGCAAACGGCGTCGAGGCTCTTTTTTTCAAGCATATTTTTTGCATTTTGCATAGCGTTTGAGGCGTCCGTTTCCATTTTAAAGCCGATTTTTTTGACGTTTTTAAAATCCGCCAAAGAGCCTAAAACGTCGTCATTTTGCGCTAGCTCTAGCGTCCAAATTTCGCCTAAGTTTTGCTTTTTTAGTTTGCCTTCAAATTTGGTTTTTGGAGCATAGTCGCTAACCGCAGCCGCCATCGCGAGCAAATTTGCGTCCGTCAAATTTGCGCGTAGCAGCTCTTTTAACTCCGCCGAGCTTTGAAATTTGAGCGTTTTATATGGCGCGTTTGCCGTCTCAAAGCTAGCTATGAGCGTCACGTCCGCGCCCGCGTAGTAAAAGGCGTCCGCCAGCGCTTTTGCCGTCTTGCCGCTGGATAAATTCGTCACGGCCCTTACGTCGTCGATCTTTTCGCTCGTGGCGCCGCCCGTGACGATCACCTTTTGTCCTTTAAATTTTGGCTCCGTTAGCATTCTTTTGGTTTCGTAGATGATCGTTGAAACGTCTGCTAGCGCGCCTTTGCCCATATCGCCGCAGGCTAGGGTTTTTTCTACCGGCTCGATAAAACTCGCGCCGTTTTCCGCTAAAAATTCGAAATTTTTGCGTGTGGAGAAGTGATTTATCATTTTGTCGTTGGCTGCCGGCGCGATGAGTAGGGGAGCGGGGCTAGCGATCAGAGTCTGCATGAAAACGTTATCGCAAATGCCGCTTGCAAGCTTGTTTATCGTATTTACGCTCGCGGGCGCGATGAGGATCAGATCGGTTTTAGCATAGGCGATGTGATTTAGCCCGTCCTGCCAACTCTCCGTGCGCGAGGTTAAAATTTTATGCTCGCACAGCGCTTCAAAGCCTGCTTCCGAGCAAAATTTGAGCGCTCCGTCGCTAAGCATAACCCGCACGTCCGCGCCTTCTTTTTTTAGCGCGGATAAAATTTCATAAGCCTTATAAAACGCGATACTGCCGCAAACCGCGAGCAAAATTTTTTTATTTTTTAGCATTTTCGTCGCTTTTTGCGTCGTTAAAAAATTTGTAGAAAAAGCCTTCTTTATTTACCTGTTTCGTGCGGCTGATGGCTAGCGCGCCGTTTGGTACGTCGCTAGTTACGGTGCTTCCCGCGGCGATTATCACGTCGTCGCCGACATTTACGGGAGCAACCAGCTGCGTATCCGAGCCGATAAAGACGTTTTTGCCGATGATCGTTTTGTGCTTGGCTTTGCCGTCGTAGTTGCACGTGATCGTGCCGCAGCCTACGTTTGTACCAGGGCCGATCTCGCAGTCGCCCAGATAGCTTAGATGGCCTGCCTTGACGCCGTTTAGCCTGGCTGCTTTTAGCTCGACGAAATTTCCGATGTGAGTGTTTTTGATCTCGCATTTTGGGCGCAGGTGCGCTAGAGGGCCGACGTCCGAGTCTTCGATGACGGAGTTTTCTACGACCGAGCCGCTTTTGATGACGGAGTTTTTGATGAGGCACTCTCCGATGATGCTTACGTTTTCTTGCAGTTCGCATTCGCCTTCAAATTTCGCGCGGCTATCGATATAGACGCTATTTGGCAGACGCATTAGCACGCCCGCTTTCATCAAATTTTTCTTGATTTCATCCTGCATCAAATTTTGGGCGATGCTTAGCTGAAATTTATCGTTTATGCCCATGAAATTTTGCTCTTCGACATTGACGGCCCAGCATTTTAGACCGCGCTCGTTTGCGATTTTTATCGCATCTGTTAGATAAAATTCTTTCTGCGAGTTTTCGTTACCGATGAGGGGCAAAATCTCGCGTAAAACTTTGCTTTTAAAGCAGTAGCAGCCGGCGTTTGCGCTTTTTATCATTTTTTGCGTCTCAGTCGCGTCTTTTTGCTCGACGATAGCCTCTACTTTGCCGTTATTTATGATGACGCGGCCGTAGCCGTAGGGGTCTGCGGCCTCAAAAACGCTTAGCGCGACGTCTGCGTTGCCCGCGCTTAGGCGGATTAGGTCGTTGGTTTTGATAAGCGGCATATCTCCGCACAAAATCAGCGTTTTTTCGCTATTTAGCGGGATGTTTTTTAGCGCGCCCGCAGTGCCGGGGAAATCTTTTAAATTTTGTTCGTAAATTTTAGTTTGGGGGAAAATTTCTTTGATTTTGGCTTCAACGAGCTCTTTTTGATAGCTCAAAACCACGCTCACGTCGCTACTGATCTCATAAGCCTTGCGCAAAATATGGGTAATCATCGGCTCCCCGCAAAGCTCGAAAAGTACCTTTGGTTTGGTTGATTTCATCCTCGTGCCAAGCCCCGCGGCAAGCACCACTACGCCGATATCGCTCATCTTTTTTCCTTGTTTAAATTTGAGCGATTTTATCTCAAATTTGCTAAATGCGCGATTAAGGTTTTTGCGATTAACAAAATCTTAAGGATTAAACAATATAATCACGACCTTTTAGCATAATCAAAATCAAATTTACGATAAAGGATACGGTTTGTTTTCATTTTTTAAAAAAATGCTTAGGAAAAATAAATTTTTGTTTAATCTCCACCTAATTTTGTCGATAGTTTTTGCTATTCCGCTACTTCTTGTCGGCATTACGGGCGCGATTTTGTCGTATCAAAACGAGCTTGAGGAGCTTATAAATTTAAACTCCGTCAAGGTCGAAAAAACCGGCGAAATGCTAAGCGTGGAGAAAATTTTGCAAAGCTTTAGCGAGCAAACGGGCGTCAAACAGCCCGCAAGGCTGGTGCTGCAAAAAAGCGGAAACGAAGCGGTCAAAATTTACGCTAGCAGGAGCGAAGCGTACTTGGTTAATCCCTATACCGCGCAAATAATCGGCAAGGACTACGGCACCGCTTTCGTGCGCACGGTTATGTCGCTGCACCGAAATTTAGGCCTTGCGCTAAGCGGCGACAAAACTGCGGGCGAGGTCGGCAAGCAGATCGTAGGCGCAAGCACGGTTGCTATGATAATCCTCGTGATAAGCGGCGTTTGGCTACATTTTCCGCGCCTTAAGCAAAAATTTTCCGCAGCTATCACGCCGAATTTTAAACTCAAAAAATACGCCCTTTTTCACAACCTGCACACGAGCCTAGGCGCCTTAAGCGCGGTAATCTATCTAGTTATCTGTTTAACGGGTCTAACGTGGTCGTACCGCTGGTATAGCGATATGGAAATGAAACTTTTCGTCAGTTCGCAAAATATGCCCCAAAACGAGTCCAAGCCGGGTCTTGTAAAAGACGAGGCTAAAAAGAGCGCCGAGTATAAATTTAGCGACGCGCAGAGAGCTTACGAGATATTTAAATCAAGCGGCACGGAGTATAAAGAACTTAGCTTGATGCTAGCAGCCGGAGATAAGATAAACGTCAGATACTACGAGCCTGATGCGCCTAGTACGGCTTTTCCTAAAATGACGTCCGTAGACGTAAAAGAGGGCAAGATGGTGGAGCAAAAGCAAACCGAGGGCATAACGGCGGGTATGGTAAAAAGCGCGAACTACCAGCTGCATACGGGGTATTTTTTCGGGATTGCGGGTAAAATTTTGTGGTCGGCGGTTTCGCTTTTGATGGCGCTTTTTATATTTAGCGGATTTTATATGACGGCAAAAAGGGCGTTTAAACCAAAAAGAGCTTAGCTAAGCTTAGCCTAGCTTCGTGCCTCAATACTTAAAATTTTACCTTAAAATAGATCAAATTTAACTCTAGTAAAGGCGGTAGATTTGCCGCCTTAAATTTGCCCTCTTTTAAAAATTTAACTTGGCGGTATCAGCCGAATTTACTTCTAAAATCGCGCCTAAACGTTAGGATAAAATTCATCGCCCAAAGCGCGCAAAAATCGAAATTTAAACCAAAATGCGTTTTTTGAAAAAAATTATACCGGTTTGGAACGTATTTTGCAAAGAGCTAGCCTGAGTTTAACTGTTTTTTCAACTAAAAAAAACTAAAATACAAACCAAATTTTATAGGTGGAAAGTTCAAGATGGATTTAGGTAGCGTCGTCGGTTGGATAGTTGTTATGGTGCTTTTGCTCGGTTCGATGCAAATGGGCGTCGGAATCGGAGCTTATATCGATATTCCCTCGGTTTTGATCGTTTTTGGCGGTACGATTTGCGCTTTGATGATCGGCTTTAAGATGGAGCAGATAAAAAAATTAGGCACGTTTTACGGCATTGCCGCAAAACCTAAAACCTATAATCTGCCCGAAATCGTAAAAAAAATGGTCGAGTACTCTACAAAAGCTCGCCGCGACGGTATTTTGGCGCTTGAAAGCGACGCAAATAACGAAACTGATCCGTTTCTAAAAAAAGGCTTATCCATGGCAGTTGACGGCAACGAACCGGACGCCATCAGATCGCTGCTTGAGATAGATATGGAGCAGGCTAGCTCGAGGCACGGCGATAATATCAAAATTTTTGAGCAAATCGCGGGTTTTGCGGGCTCGATGGGTATGATCGGTACGCTCATCGGCCTGGTTGCGATGCTAATGAACATGTCCGATCCTTCGGCTATCGGTCCGTCGATGGCGGTCGCTCTTATCACGACGCTTTACGGAGCGATGATAGGAAACATCCTCGGCTCGCCGGTGGCAAACATCCTAAGTATCCGCGACAAGGACGAAGGTACGGCAAAGGTGCTAATGCTAGAGGGCATAATGGCTATCCAAGCCGGCGACAACCCTAGGACGCTTGAAATGAAACTGCTATCGTTTCTGCCGCCTAAAGACCGCGTTAGTCAGTTTGATAAGTAGAAAAAATGGCTAAAAAGTTAATCGATCCAAGCGACTGCCCCAAATGCTTACCCGAATGGCTTGCGGCTTTTGGCGACTTGATGTCGCTTTTGCTTTGCTTTTTCGTACTGCTTCTTTCGATGAGTACGATGGACGCAAAGAAGCTAGAGGCCGCGATCGGCTCGCTAAACGGAGCACTAGGCGTGCTTGAGGGCGGAGCAAAGCCTGATGTGAGCGCCGAGCAAAATCAAGACGACCATGCCACCTCAAATAAAGAACGCACGGGCGTGAAGTCGAATTTCGAGCAGACGCTGCGCTCTATCAACGAGCTTTTGCACGCTAGCGGCTCGCCTGAAATCACCTTTGAAGAGAGCGAGAGCGGATTTGTGATTAGATTACCCGCAAATTTACTCTTTGCAAAAGATAGCGCCCAGCTGCAAAGCGACGACGCGTTACTTTTTTTAAAGCGTATCGCGATGGTTATAGCAAAGCTGCCGCCTGACGTCGTAGCAAACGTGATCGGCCACACCGATAGCGAGCAGCCCGCGTCTACCGAGTTTAAAGACAACTGGCAGCTATCGTCGGCTAGGGCTATTAGCGTGGTTGGCGAGCTCATCAAAGATGGAGTCGATCCTAAAAAGCTAACCGCATCCGCAAAGGCCGAATTTGATCCGTTTGCGACGAATTTTACCGAGCAGGGCAGGGAGAAAAACCGCAGGGTCGAGATCCACTTTGTTTCGTTAAATTTAGACGACAAAGCCAAAACGCAAAAAAGTATACTGGACGCGCAGGAGTAAATTTGAAAAAACTGACGTTTTTGCTGTTTTTTATCTTTGCGTCGGTCGCGATCGGCGAGGATAACGTCACGATCCCGACCGTAAATCTCAGCCTAAGCGCGCCAACTACGCCCACTCAGCTAGTTAGCTCGCTAAACGTCCTACTGGTCCTCACCGTCCTCACGCTGGCTCCTTCGCTCATTTTTATGATGACTAGCTTTTTGCGGCTCATTATCGTTTTTTCGTTCCTGCGACAGGCGATGGGCACGCAGCAGATGCCGCCGTCTACGGTGCTTATTAGTCTTGCGATGGTGCTTACGTTTTTTATCATGGAGCCTGTGGGCAAGAAAGCCTACGAAGCGGGCGTGCAGCCCTATCTAAGCGAACAAATCGGCTACCAAGAGGCTTTTGAGCGCGGAGTGAAGCCGTTTCGCGAGTTTATGATAAAAAATACCCGCGAGAAGGATCTGGCGCTATTTTTACGCATCAGAAATATGCCAAACCCGCAAAGCTTTGATGATATCCCGCTCACGGTCGTGATGAGCGCATTTATGATCAGCGAGATGAAAACGGCGTTTGAGATAGCATTTTTGCTCTATCTGCCGTTTTTGGTCATCGATATGGTCGTTAGCTCCGTGCTTATGGCGATGGGTATGATGATGCTGCCGCCGACGATGATTTCACTGCCGTTTAAGCTGCTTATTTTCGTGCTCGTCGACGGGTGGAATTTGCTCGTCATGAACCTCGTTAAAAGCTTTCATTAGGTTTTTTATCGCTATAATCTTAAAAATGCTCCGCGCGCCGCTTAAATTTTTATTTTATTTTACCTACGGCGCCAGGCCCCGGGCGGGCAAATCCGCTCAAATTTAGCCCGCGCCGCCCAGAGCTAACAGGGAAGGGTTTAGATGAAAAAAATTTATATATTTTTGAGTTTTTGCGTTTTTTTAGGCGGTTCGGAGATTAAATTTGAAGGAAATTTACACGAGCTGATTTTGGCTGCGCAGAGCTCAAATTTGGCTCAAATTTCAAACTACGAACCGCAAAAAGCGCAGCTGCAAAAAGATGCCGTAAAGAGTGCGTATATGCCAAGCCTCAGGGTTGAGGGCGGATACAGCTTTTTAAGCGGCGACATAAACGTCTTGCGTCCGCAAAGAGCCGCCACGGCAAGGGCGATTTTGGAGCTTGCCGTTTATGACGGCGGCAAAAGAGAAGCCCTGCTAAGCTCGCTTTCGCACCTTAGCGCGGCTGAAATTTTAAAAAACGAGGAGTATCAAAACCTGCTCGCGTTTAACGCGACCAAGCTTTATTTTAGCTTTTTGTCGCTTGGCGAGCTCGCGACTGCAAAAGAGGGCGAGATAAACTACCTAAAAAACGCTCTAAATAGGCTGGAAAAATACTACCGCGCGGGACTTAGTGACGAGAGCGAGTATGAAGCGATAAACGCTAGATACGCCATGGCGCTCGCCGAACGCCTCGAAATCACGCAAAATCAAAACGAGATAAAAAATCAAATTTACGCGCTAACTGGCAGAGATATAGAGCCTGTAGCGGGCTCTAGGATCGCGTTTGCAGACGACGACTTCGCGCCGCAAAAAAGCGCAAAGCCAGAGCTTGAAGCGCTTAGTCTAAATTTTGCCGCGGCTTTGGAAGACGAAAAAATAACCGCATCCGAGACGAACCCGCAAATTTTCATAAAAAATACCTACACCTTTATGCGCACGCATTACGATAGAAACTTGCTGCCCGCGCAGTATAGAAGCGTGCTGGAGCCCTATTTCAATGACTTTTTTAAGCCAAATTTAAATACAAACGAGCTGATTTTGGGCTTTAGCTGGAAGGCGTTTGATTTTGGCGCGAACAAAAAGCGGCGCGAGATAAAGCGCATAAGCGCGCTGCAAGCGAAGTTAAATTTAGATCAAAAGCGCTTGCAAAACGAGCTAAATTTAGCAAATATCAAAAACGATCTAAAGACGCTCGAGCAAAAGATCGCCGCAGGTAAAAGCGCGCTAAACTCGGCGCAAACCTCGCTAAATGCCGTTAGCAAAAAGTACGAAGCTGGGCTGCTAGGGTACGTCGAGTTTTTAAACGCGACCGCGCAGAGCTTTAGCGCAGGTAGCGCGCTGGAGCTAAGCAAGAGTAAATTTGAGATCAAAAAGGCGGAGTATCTATATGAGCGCGGCGGCAAAATCACCGAAAATATCGAAAAAACGGAGCGCAAATGAATAAAATTTTACTATTTTTACTGAGCGCGGCGGTTGCGCTTTGTGCCCAAGATAGGATCTATGCGAGCTTTGACGTCGCAGCGGCAAAAGACGCGCAGCTCGCGCTAAAAGCCGTGGGTATCGTAAAGGCCGTAAACGTAGAAATAGGCTCCGCGGTAAAGCGCGGCGACGTGCTGCTCGAGCTTGAAAACGAGAGCGAAAAGCTAGCCGTCAAGCTCGCGCAAAACGACCTAGAAAGCGCGCAGACGGCAAAAGCCCACGCAAAAAGCGTGTTAGATAAATTTAAGCTCGTTCAAAGCGTGAGCTCGAAGCAGGCTTTTGAAAATGCGGAATTTGATTTTAAAAATGCCGCACTAGCCGAAAACAGAGCACGGTTGGCGCTAAATTTGTCGCAAAAAAGACTTGAGGATACGCGGCTACTCGCGCCTTTTGACGGGACGATCTCGGGCAAGAGTATCGAGGTCGGCGAGGGTGTCGGCGGCGTAGCGCAAAAGCTGATGTCGGTATTTTCATATCCAGACGTCAAGCTCAAGCTTAGCTTTGACGAAAAATTTAAAGACCGCGTGAAAATCGGTAGCGAATTTATCTATAAACTAGACGGTCAAAGCGAGGAGAGGCACGGTAAAATCAGCCTCATCTACCCGACTATCGACACGAAAAATGGCAAAATTTACGCCGAAGTGCAGGCGCGAAATTTGACGCTGGGACTTTTTGGCGAGGGGTATATCGTCTCTAGCGCTCAAGACGGGGATGCAACGAGCGATAAAAATGCCGCCGAGCCTAAAAACAAGGACGAAAATAAAACATTTGGGCTTAAATTTGAAGGCTTGAAAAGCGGCGGTCATGCCGCTGCTGGCGCGAAATTTGACGATAAAAAAGTCAGCCTTGACGCGGCTAGGTTTTTAAATTTAACATCGCAAACGAAAAGCGAGATAAATTCGAGCTCAAATTCGGCGCGCGGCGTTAAATTTGACTCCGCTGCGAAAAATGCAAATTTGATGAGCGGGTCAAATTTATCGTATAAACAGCGAGATATAAATTTAAACGCCGAATTTGACGCGGCGCAATTTTTGCTTGCCGCCAAACGCCAAACGCTTTTTATGGAGCAGAGCGGACGGGTAAATTTGACGCAAAAGGCAGTTTTGGCGAAGGCGCGAAATGTATAAACTAGCCATAAATTGCCCGATTACGACGCTGATGTTTTTCGTCGCGCTCGTATTTTTCGGCGCGATGTCGCTTCTTAGGATGCCGGTAAATCTCTTTCCTGAGGTCGTCATCCCGCTGGTTAAGATCACGACCTACGCGCCGGGCGATATGAGCCTCATCGAGAGCAGGGTCACTAAAAAGATCGAGGACGAGGTCTCGACGATAGACGGTATCAAAAAAATTAGATCCTATACATTTAACAACCTCAGCATCGTTTTGGTTGAGTTTAATCTCAAGAAAAACATCGACGTCGCCGCAAACGACGTGCGCGACAAGGTCGCAAAGGCAAAGCTCGACGCCCAGCCCGAGATAGAGAAAATTAGTAGCGACAGCGGCAAGGTGGCGAGCTTTTTCGTTAGCCGCAATGACGAAAATTTAACCGCGCTCATGCAAACGGTCAAAGACGAAGCAAAGCCGTTTTTGCAGCGCGTAAAAGGTGTTGGCAAGGTCGATGATAAGGGCTTTTTGGAGCCTGAGATTAAAATTTACCTTGATCCGTTTAAGCTAGATAAATACGCCCTGACCGCGGCCTCTGTCATAAATATAATCAAATCGCAAAATTTAAAAGCGCCGCTGGGTAAGCTGGAAAATAGCGAATTTGAGATATTTTTAAAGAGCGAATTCGACGCTAAAAGCGTGCGCGAGCTAGAGGATATCCGCCTGCAAAAAGACGTGTTTTTAAAAGACGTAGCGCGCGTGGAGCTATCTCATCACGATACCGACGCCGTAGCGATGTATAACGGCAAGCGCGGAGTGCTGCTCGACGCTATAAAAGTAAGCGGCGCAAACACGATCGAGACGATAGACGCGCTCAAAGCTAAAACTGGCGAACTAGCGGCAAAACTGGGTGCAAACTACGAAGTGGAGCGGGTTTATGAAAAGAGCGAAAGTATCCTAAAGCACATAAATCAGGTCAAATTTGACATGATGCTAGGCGTCGCGCTCACCGTCGTCATCGTCTTTTTCTTTTTGCGAAGCTTTAGCGCGACTATCATCGCCGCGCTTGCGATCCCGGCTAGTATCGTGGGGACGTTTTTTATCATCGACGTTTTGGGTTTTGATCTAAACCGCCTCACGCTGCTGGCTCTCACGCTTGGTATCGGTATATTTATCGACGATGCGATCGTGGTCGTAGAAAATATTTCCAAAAAGATGCAAGAAGGCGAGAGCAATCCGCTAAAAGCGAGCTTTGAGGGCGTGCGCGAGATCGCCTTTAGCGTGCTTAGCATTAGCGCGGTGCTGCTTTGCGTTTTTGTGCCGATTGCCTTTATGGAGGGCATCGTCGGGCAGTATTTTAACTCCTTCGGTATGAGCGTGAGCGGCGGTATCGTGGTGTCGTTTTTGGTTTGTATCATGCTGATACCCAGCCTCGCGGCGAGATTTTTGAGTGAGGGCGAGAGTAAATTTTACCGCGTGACGGAGCCTATATTTGAGGCGCTGGAGAGCGGTTACGAGCGGCTTTTGAAGCTTATTTTGAGGTTTAAAACCGCGTTTGTTATCCTTACTTTTGGCGTACTGGCTCTTTGCATGAGTCTAGCCGGCAAGGTCGGTATGGACTTTTTGCCCGTCGAGGACGAGGGTCAGTTTGAGATATTTTTAAAGGCAAACCCCGGTATCTCGGTCGAGGCTATGAGCGCTAGAGCCGGTGAGGTCGTGCGCGCCGTAGATAGCGATCCGCGCGTCGAGTACTCATATATGATCGCGGGTTACACAGACTCAAAGGACGCGTACAAGGCTAAAATTTACGTCCGCTTAAAAGGCTTTGAGTCGCGAAAAGAGCGTCAAACGCAGATAATGGACGAGTATAGAAAGAAGCTTAAATTTGAAGGTCTCAGCGTCAAAGTTCTGCAGATACCATACGTCGATACGGGCAGCGACAGCGAGCCTGTGCAGCTAACGATCACGGGCGATAGCCTAGAAAAGCTGGACGAAATCCTGCCAAAAGCCATAGCGATGGTGCGCGCGATAGAGGGCACGACGGATGTGGGCAGCGATAACGAGGACAAGATAAACGAGCTGCAAATCAGCGTAAATAAAGACAAAGCCAAACGCCTAAACGTCGATCCTAGCGCGGTCGCGCAGGTGATATATGCCTCCTTTGGTCAAAACAGGCTTGGTAGCTTTGACAACGGCGACGCGCAGTACGATATGATACTGAGGTTTGACGACGAGTACCGCAAAGACGTGCAGGCGCTGCAAAAACTAAAGATCAAAAACGCCCACGGCGAGAGTATAAGCCTAAGCGCGGTGGCGGAGTTTAAGACGAGCAAGACCTTTTCCGTGATAAACCGTTTTAACAAACAGCGTCAGATCAGGATCGTCGCAAACGTGGATAACGTACCGCTGGGCGCCGTGCAAAAGGGCATCGACGAAAATATCGGTCAAATTTTGCCTGCGGGCTATGATTACGTGATGACGGGCTTTATCGAGATGATGAACGACACGAACGCGGCCTTCGTCTTTACGATCAGCCTTAGCGTCGTGCTCATCTATATGATCCTGGCTGCGCTTTACGAGAGTTTCATTTTGCCGATTATCATCATGATCTCGATGCCGCTGGCGTTTGGCGGCGTGGCGGTCGGGCTGTACCTTAGCGGTAACTCCTTTAGCCTGTTCGTCATGGTCGGCGCGATCTTGCTTTTCGGTATGGTGGGTAAAAATTCGATTTTGGTCGTGGATTTCGCCAACCGATACGCAAACGAGGGCGTGCCGCTAAACGAAGCCATCGTGCGCGCGGGAGTTAAAAGACTGCGAGCGATACTGATGACAACTTTTGCGATGATATTTGCGATGTTGCCGCTTGCGCTTAGCAGAGGTGCCGGATACGAGGGCAACTCCCCGATGGCGATCTCGATCATTTCAGGGCTTATTAGCTCGACGCTACTAACGCTGCTAGTAGTGCCTGCGCTCTTTGGCGCGGTGTATAAGATAGATAAATTCGTGAGTAAAATTTATAAAAGAGAGGAAATTTAGGGCTTAAATTTAAGCTTGCTTTCGGTGAGACCTGCATCAAATTTGCGCTCGACGTTTGCTCTACCGTTGGGCGCTGGTTTTGTTTAAACTAAAAAGCCGATTTTGCTTTGAGACCGCATTAAATGCATTTCCGTGACTTAACGTAGCAAATTTGCCGTTTTGTATTCGTCTGCCTTTACTAAACCTCGTTTTTAAATATTTAGCGCAAAATATAGATTCCTTATTTATTTGATAACGGTTTTAGAAATTATTAATTATTAAAATGCTAAAATCCGCGCCGATTTAAAGCAAATTTTAAAAGGGCAAATTTTAAACGTGAATATATTTGACAAAAAGATTATATATAAGATTCACACTTACGCTTCGCTGATATTTTGTATTCCATTAGTTATCGCTTGTTTTACGGGTTCGGTTTTGGTTTATAAAGACGAGATAAATAATTTATTAATGTCTGGCGTCATATACGTTGCAAAAAGTAGCGATAAAACCGGGCAAAAAAGTAGATTAAAATTTGACGAGCTAAGAGAAAAAATAGAAAAAGAGTATCCAAAACACGAGATCGTAGGTTGGAATATCGACGTAGATCCTCAAAAAACGGACAAAATTTGGCTACTGCCTCACGGTGCGGGCCAAAAAGAGTGGGCGTGCGTGTATCTAGACGCATTTAGCGGCGAGATAAAAAGCGGCCTCGTGCCGCATGATAGTGGATTTATCGGGGTTATTACCGAGCTTCACGAAAATTTACTCCTTGAAAAAAGCGGTCAAATTTTACTCGGTCTGACGGCGATTTTTGCCTTTATTATTTCGATTAGCGGCTTTATCGTTTACCGAAATTTTTGGACGAATTTGCTGCGCCTTCGGTTTGCGCGAATGGCGGTTTTTATGAGCGATTCGCACAAATTTATCGGCGTTTTTTCGACGCCCGTTATCTTTGCGGTCGCGCTTAGCGGGGCTTGGTGGGAGCTTAGGTTTATGTTTATGCCGCCTTTTGATAACTCTAAATTCGTAATCGGTCCGCAAATTTACGATAAAAATATCTCAATCGACGCCCTCGTGCACAAAGCGGCCACGGATATGCCCGGATTTAGGACGCACTACGTTAGCTTTCCGTTTTATGATGGCGCAAATATCACGCTTTACGGGCAAAAACCGAGTCAAGGTTTCCTTCATAGCCAGTACTCAAGCACCGTTTCTTATGATAAACACAGCGCAAATTTAATCGATGTAAAAGATATCGAGCTAGCAAGCAATAAGGATAAGTTTTTATCGACGTTTAGGCGCGCTCACTACGGCGACTATAACGCCGCGACTAAATTTTTCTGGTTTTTATGCGGGCTAGCTCCGCTTGCGCTTAGCGTTTCAGGCATTTATTTATGGATAAAAAGATCAAATTTTAAAAGGAGAAAAAGATGAAAAATAAAATTTTGTTTTCGGTTGCGGCGATAAATTTGCTAGCGTCCGTTCAAATTTTAGCCGCTCAAAACGGGGAGAACGCAGCGGGCAAAGAGACGCTTCAGGCCGTCGAGGTAACTAGCGAACAAAGGCGCGACGACGTCAAATACAACGCCAAAGAGCTGGTAAAAAGCACCACGAGGCTAGACCTCACTTCGCGCCAAACGCCCCAGTCGCTAACCGTCATCACCGAAGCTAGGCTAAAGGATCAAAACATCAACGACTATCAGGTGCTTTTGCGAAATATCCCGGGCGTCACGCTTAACAAGTGGGACGAGCGCGTATATCCTACGGCAAGAGGCTTTAAGATAGATTATTATTTGCTTGATTCGATGCCAAGCTTTGGCGGATTTAGCCTAGGCGCAAACGATATGAGCATGTTGCCCTATGAGCGCGTCGAGGTCGTAAAGGGCGCAAACGGCCTGCTAGCGGGTGCCGGCAATCCGGCGGCTAGCTTAGATTTCATCCGAAAAAGAGCAAATTCAAAAGAATTGACGGGAAATTTTAAACTAAGCGCGGGCTCGTACGATAGATACGGCGTATCTGGCGATGTGCAAACTCCGGTGACTGCTGACGGCAGCGTGCGGGCTAGAGCGTCTTTTATGCACGAGAAGTCTCGCTCGTATATGGACTACTATAACCGTAAAAACACCGCTATCTACGGCGTAGTGGACGCTGATATCATGGATAGTTCGTGGCTTAGCCTGGGCGCGTTTTATCAGGAGCTAAAGCGTCACGGCATACGCTGGGGAGGAATGCCCGCGTTTTACAAAAACGACGCTAGGCGCGAGTTTAGCAAAAACGAAATTTTTTCGCAGCCTTGGACTAGGTGGGATATCAAGACTTTTGACGTTTATGCCGATTTTAGGCACTATTTTGAAAACGAAGCCAGCCTAAATTTATCCTATTCATTCCGCCGCGCAAATACGGATACTAATTTGCTCTACTACGGCGGCAAGATAAATTTAGACGACACGGGCGACATCGGCGGGCTTAGCGCCTACGCAAACAAACGCGAAGAAAATATCCACAACGTAGACGCCTACGTAAATATGCCCTACGAAGCGTTTAGCTTGCCTCACGAGGTGGTTTTCGGCGCTATGTATAACAACTACCAAAACAGCTCCGACAAGGTCAGTAGTTATTGGTTAAATCGTACGACTCCGGCTGGCCTAGCCTACTCAGCACGCACTAGGATAGATTTTAAAAACCTTCATATCGACGATCCGAGGTTTCCTTACGCCGATCAAAACAACGCCGATAAGACGGTGCAAAAGGCCGTATATTTGGCTAATAAATTCTCAATCACGGACGAGCTAAAGTTTTTGCTGGGAGCCAGAATGAGCTACTATAAGTACCGCATAACAGGCGGCAACGGAAATAGAAATTTCACTCAAGAAATTACGCCGTATCTAGGTATCACGTACGATATCGGCGAAAATCACACTCTTTATGCTAGCTACACGAGTATCTTTAAACCCCAAACCGTAAAGGATATCAACGGCAAATACTTAGATCCGATCTAAGGCAAAGACTATGAGCTGGGCATAAAGGGCGATTATTTTGACGGAGCGCTTTCGGCTTCTTTTGGCGTATTTAAGGTCGTTCAAGATAAACTAGGCGCAAAAACCGGACAAAAGATCCCGGGCACTACGACTGACGCGTACGAAGCTAAAAAAGGCGTAACTAGTAAGGGCTTTGAGGTGGACGTAAACGGTGAGATAAATCAAAATTTAAGCCTAGGTCTTGGGCTTACTCACTTTAACGCTAAGGATGCCGACGGTAAGAAATTTGATACCGAAAGCTCGCGCACTACGGCAAATCTCTTTGCTAAATACTCTATAGCAGACTTTAGGGCGGGTGCTGGAGTGCAGTATAAAAGCAAAATTTACGTCGGTAGCGGCGCAAACGAAATCACGCAAAAGGCCTACACGCTAGCAAATTTAATGTTTGGCTACAGGATAAGTAAAAATTTCGACATCCAGCTAAATATCGACAACGTGTTTAATAAAAAATACTTCGAGGGCATCGGCAATAACAAGATGGTTTACGGCGATCCGAGAACGTTTAATCTAGGTTTTACGTATAATTTCTAAGGCGTTTTGGCACGCCTTTCGGCTTGGGTTGCGCCCGTAGTGATCCAAGCTATAAATTCGGCGCTTTTTGTCGGTATTAAATTTGTAAATTTATAGGTTACGATAGGCGCCGAATTTAGATATAAAACTATGGGTAAATTCGCTTTAATACGCTAAAAATACCCTTTTAACGAGCGATAAATTTGTTACAAATTTGGCTCCGTTTGGTTACTGTCAAGGATTTTAAAGTTTATTTTAAGCGTTATTTTGGCGAGCGTAAGGTAAGATTAAGGCAAAATTTTCTTAAGGCTAAATTTTGAAACGCGCTTTTTTTCAAGCTATCTCGCACATTGCCGTTTTTGCGCTGGTTGCGGCGTTTGCTAGTGGTTGCGCCGCGCCGAAAAAGGCAACCCCCGCACCGCCAAAGCCCGTTACGCAGTCTGAAATAAAAAACATCTGCGACGGCAAAAGCCCAAAAGAGTGTAACGATACGGGCGTGAAATTTGAAAACGTCAAAGACTACGAGCGTGCGAAGCTCTGCTATCAAAAGGCCTGCGAGAGCGGCGAGGGCGTAGCATGTTCGAATTTAGGTTCTCTTTATCAAAAAATCGATCCTGCTAGCGATCAAATTTTACCTCTTTTTTTAAAGGCCTGCCAAGCGGGCAATAAATACGGCTGCTTTAATGCCGCAAACGTTTACCGCCTGGGGCTTGGTGCGCGTAAAAACGACTTCGTGCGCGCGATAAAACTCTACGAAAAATCCTGCGTGCAGCTAAAACACGCTAAAAGCTGCACGAATCTAGGTAGCATGCATCAGTTTTCTTTGGGCGTAGAGACGGCGAGCAGGGACGTGGCGAGGAAATTTTACGAGATAGGATGCGAGCTGGGCGATGAGGTCGGCTGCAGAAATCTTTCGCTAGTAAATAGCGAGTAAATTTAAACCGCAAGCATACGCCTGCGCGAAATCTTTACTCGCCTTGCAAATTTGGATTTGACTAAGATTTTAATCGAATTTTATTAAACTCGCAAAGTCTTGAAATTTTAAAGATAGGGTTTAACCCTTAATTTAATCGCGAGGAACTTTAAGGAATATTTTAACTAAATGGCCCGAGGTTTTAAGGACGGTTTGAGCTAAGAATCTATGAAAATCGCTTTTTATTCTCGGGATGCATCATGCGATTTTAACCGCACGGCGCAAATTTTACGACTGAAATTTGCTTAAGAGCCAAAAATCGTAAAAAATTCGTAAAGTCGTTTTTGTTACTTCAAAAAGGAGTCGGATTAAATTTTGGTCATATAGCGTAATGCTAAATTTAAAATCTAAAATTTGGCTCAAAGCCCAAACCGCCGAATTTGATGTCGAATTTATGCTTGCCACCGCAGCCAAAACGTCGTTTCTTTGCCGGATTCGCTTTCGCAGGTTACGGCGATAGCGTTGTTTTCGCAGGCTCTTTTTACCAAATTTAACCCTATGCCAAAGCCGCCTTGGTCTTCATTAAACCGCGTGTATCGTTCGAAAATTTTATCTTGCTGCTCTTTGCTTAGCCCCTCGCCGCTGTTTGAGATTTTTAGCTCGCCGTCTTGCAAACTAACCGCGACGTAGCCGCCTTGGTTTGCGTATTTTACGGCGTTGCTTAGTAGATTATCCACCGCACGTTTTAGCTCATAGCCGTTTGCATTTATGAGAGCGTCTTTTAAATTTAGCCTTAAATCAAGCCCTCGTTTAGCAAAAAACGGAGCGAAAAATTCGAGTCGCTCGTTTAAAATATCTCTAAAATTTAGCTCCTCTTTTAGTGCGGAGCTTGAGGCACCAAAGGATAAATACGTGAGGTCCTCATAGGTGCGGCTTAGCGTTTTGGCGGCGGTTTGGATGTTGTTTAGGCGCTTTAGATTTCTCTGGCTTAGGCTACTTTTGTCTGCCGTTTCGATGCTCATAAGTATGACGCTAAGGGGTGCGTTTAGCTCGTGAGTAGAGTCTTTTATAAAGCGATTTAGCGCGGCGATCTTGGCGTGTAGCGGCGCTAGCGCGGTCTTTGCTAGATAAAAGGCGATTATCATGATGACGCCTAAAACGATAAGCAAATTTAGCGCCGTCCGCAGCCATAGCAAATTTAGCTCGCTCGTGACGCTCTTGCCGCTTAGCGCGATCTTTGCCGTGGCTAGCTCGTCCGCGCCGCCTTCGTCCATGTTTTGCAAGGCTTCAAATATCGTTACCTTGCCGTCTGCTGCGACCGCGCTGCTTTGGGCTGCGTCAAATTTAGCGCAGCCCGCCTCGCCGTATAAAATTTGACCGCTTTTAGCCACGATGCAGGCTTTGACGTCTTTTTCGGCGGTAAAGCTTTTTACTGCGCCAAGCCCGTCCATGCGCGCTTTCATATAGATACCCATCTTGATCTCTTTTAGGTTTTTTACCTCGTTTGAGATGAGGGCTTCTTTTTCCATTTTGTAGTCGTTCGTGAAAAAATACCCCAAAAATAGGGTGCTAGTGATGAGATAAAGCGAGAGGATTTTAGCTATAACGGCGGAGCGCTCAGACATAGATATAGCCGTCGCCGCGCCTATTTACGATCGCGTCCTTGCCTAAAATGCGGCGTAAGTTTTTGACGTAAACCCGCAGGCTCAGTTCGCTTGGCTCCTCGCCGTAGTTCCAAATTTTCTCAAATATCGCCTCTTTGCTCAGCAGCGCGTTTTTATTTTCCAAAAATAGCGCCAAAAGTTCGCTTTCTTTGTTTGAGAGGTTTACGATTTGCCCGTTTTGCCGGAGCGTTTTGGAGCTTGGATAAAATTTATATCCGTCGTTAAGCTCGATAAATTCGTCGTTTACGTGAGAAAATTTGCGCTTGAGTAAAATTTGAATACGAAGCAAAAGCTCTTTTAGCTCGTACGGCTTTTTTAAGTAGTCGTCGCAGCCGCTTTTGTAGCCGATCTCTAAGTCTTGCAGCGCGTTTAGCGAGGTGGTAAAGATCGCAGGCGTGTCGTCGCCAAGCCGCCTAAGTTCGCGCAAAAGGGAGAAACCGTCGCCTTTAGGTAGCTTGACGTCGAGGATGAGGATATCAAAATTTCGCTCGTAGGCGGTATCTAGAGCTGCTTTAGCATCGGCGCGAACGGTCACGTCATAGCCTTGTTCGCTCAGATACTCGCTGATGAGTTCGCTTAGCGTCTCATCGTCCTCTACGAGCAAAATTTGCGTCATTACATCTTATCCTTTTTCATATCTTTCATATCGTCTTTCTTTTTACCCATATCGTCTTTCATCTCTTTCATATCGCCCTTCATTTCGTCCTTTTTTATCATCATATCGTCTTTTTTCTCCATCATGGCGTCTTTCTTTTCCATCATGGTATCTTTTTTCTCCATCATATCGCCTTTCATCTCGGCGGCAAAGATAGAACCTGTAACGAACAACGCGCTAAGCGCAACTAAAGCTAACTTTTTCATAGCATCTCCTTTAAGAAAATTTATGATGGAAGTTTAGCCAAGAAACGTGAAACGAGCGTGAATTTATGCCATCAGGCTAAAAACGTACGATAAAAGCGGCAGGCTAATAAAGCTAAACGCGACTCCCACGGCTACTGCGGCTACGGCTAGCTGGCTATCAAGCTCTGCTTTCATGATCATCGCGCTTGCTAGCACCATCGGCGGCATGGCGCACTGCAGGATGCCTATCATCCAAATTTGACCGAAATTTACGCCAAAAACTATCGTGACTAATATAAAAATAAAAGGCGCTAGCAGCATCTTGCCCGCGATTACCACGGCCGTTGATTTATAGCAGCTCTTGATACTGCGAAATCCAAGTCCGATACCGATCGCAAAAAGAGCGACCGGAACGACGCTTTGCGCAAAAAGCGTAAGCGCGTCAAATAGCACCTTCGGAAGCGGAACGCCGCGAAGTAAAAAGCCCAAGATAAGCGCGACGAACGGGGGAAATTTGACCACTTTCATAACGTTTTGCACGAGCGAAACCTTCGCCGGAGCGCCGAAAGCCAGGATAAAAGGGCCAAAAATGCTAATCGGGATCGAGGTGGCTAGCTGATCGTAAAAGATAACTTCGTTCATCGCGTCCTCGCCGAAAAAGCCCTTGATGATAGGCATACCCATAAATACGGTATTTCCAAACATCCCTAGCAGTACGGCGCTCACGGTCGTGGCTTTGTTAAATTTTAAAAATCTGCACGCTAAAAATATCGCCGCCGCTCCCAGCATCGAACAGGCAAAACCGGTGGCGATGACGTTAATGAGCGTGGTGTCGATGTTTACGTGGTAAATTTTATCGAAAATCAGCGCCGGAAGCGCGAAGCAAAGCGCGTAGTTTATGAATACGGAGGCGTTTTTTTGCTCAAAGACCTTAAATTTTTTCGCCCCGTAGCCTGAGGCGATAATGATAAAAATAGATAATAATTGCGTAAACATTTGCGTAATCCGAGTTATAAATTTTAAAAACGCGATTATACGGCGGCTAGCATTAAAGAAAAATAAAATTTAGTTGAATTACTTAACATCGCCTTAACGCATTTTTGTATATAATCTCGTGTCAAATTTAAAAAAGCGAGAAATAATGAAGAAATTTATCAAATTTATCGTCATCGCAGCTATTTTGGCTGGTGCGGGCTATTATTTTTACCATAAGAATAACGTCCCGCAAGGCGATCAGTTTATCACTTCAAAAGCCGTTCGCGGCGAGCTGGTTAAAAGCATCGAAAGCAACGGCGAGATCTACGCTACCGAGCTAATCGACGTGGGTGCGCAGGTGGGCGGCCAGATCAAAAAACTCTACGTCAAACTCGGCGACGTCGTAAAAGCCGGCGATATGATAGCCGAAATCGACTCCGCGACTCAGCAAAATAACGTAGATACCAAAAAAGCTCAGCTTGGAATTTACGAAGCGAAGTTAAATTCAGCCAAAGTCGCGCTTGAAATCTCAAAAACCAAATTTAAGCGCGAGCAAGAGCTTTTTGCTAAAAACGCAACCTCAAAAGAGGAGTTTGAAAACGCTAAAAACACCCTAGCCGCAAACGAAGCCTCGCTAAAAGAGATCGAGGCGCAAGTCGCGCAGGCTAAAATCTCTCTAAACACCGCTCAAATCGACCTTGGCTACACTAAAATCACCGCCCCAAAAGGCGGCGTCGTGGTCTCCGTGCAGGTAGAGGAGGGTCAAACCGTAAACTCAAACCAAACTACGCCAACCATCGTAAACATCGCCGATCTAAGCAAAGTGCAGCTAAAAATGGAGATCGCCGAGGGCGACATTACAAAGATAAAAGTCGGCTCAAAAGTCGAATACTCGATACTATCCGAGCCGAATCGTAAATTTCACGCTCAAATTAGCTCGGTTGATCCCGGTCTAACCACGCTAAGTAACGGCAAATACAAAACCACCTCAAGCTCGGGCTCTACTACCTCAAGTTCTAGCAGCTCGGCGATCTACTACTACGCTAAGGCCGTGGTAGATAATCCCGACGGCACGCTAAGGATCGGTATGACTACGCAAAACACAGTCATCCTAGATAGCGCTAAAGACGCCGTCATAGTGCCCTCGATAGCCGTTAAAAAAGAAGATGGCAAAAGCGTAGTCTACGTGCTAAAAAGGGACAAAAACGGACTAGAAACTGCCGAGCGAAGAGAGGTGCAAACGGGACTAATCGATAGCCTAAAAACTCAAATTTTAAGCGGAGTAGAGGAGGGCGAGGAGGTCGTAACGAAGCAAAATTCGGCGGCTGAAATCAGCGAAATGCTCGAAAAAGAAAAAAGAAGAATGAAGTTCTAAGGCTAAGTCTTGAAAAATTTGATAGAACTTAAAAATTTAAGCAAGAAATTTAAACTCGGCGATAACGTATTTGATGCGCTAAAGGACGTAAATTTAACCATAAAAAAGGGCGAGTTTATCGCTATCATCGGTCAAAGCGGCTCTGGAAAATCTACGCTCATGAACATCCTTGGCTGCCTAGATAATCCAAGCGGCGGGCAATATCTGCTAGAAGAGCGCGACATATCTAAATTTGAAGGCGACGAGCTGGCGCGTTTACGCAGAGAAAAATTCGGCTTTATCTTTCAGCGCTACAACCTTCTATCTACCCTAACTACGCTGCAAAACGTGGCTTTGCCTAGCGTGTATGCGGGCGTTTCTAAAAAAGAGCGTGAGAAAAAGGCCGGCGAGCTTTTAGAAGGTTTGGGGCTTGGCGAAAAGCTGCAAAATCTGCCTAGTAAACTTAGCGGCGGACAGCAGCAGCGAGTCTCGATCGCTAGAGCGCTCATAAACGGCGGTGAGATCATCCTAGCAGACGAGCCGACGGGTGCGCTAGATAGCAAAAGCGGCCTCATGGTGATGGAAATTTTAACGAATTTGCACAAGCAAGGCCACACTATCATCATCGTCACACACGACCCAAATATCGCCGCATACGCAAACCGCGTCATCGAGATAAAAGACGGTAAAATTTTGAGCGATACGGTAAAAAGCGAGGAAATTTTCGCTTCCGAAAAACCGTTGCCGAAGCAAAAAAATATCTTTAGCTTTTACAAAGATCAGTTTATCGAGAGCTTTAAAATGTCGATAAACGCGATACTTAGCCACAAACTTCGCTCGGCGCTAACGATGCTTGGCATCATCATCGGCATCACTTCGGTTATCTGCGTCGTGGCACTTGGGCAGGGCTCGCAGGAGCAGATACTCTCCGATATCCGCGGTATCGGTACAAACACGATCGATATCCTAAACGGCAAGGGTTTTGGCGATATGCGCTCGGAACGGGTGAGAAATTTGACCGTTAGCGACGCGGCAATGCTATCTAAGCAAGACTATCTAGATAGCGTGACGCCAAACGCCTCCGCTAGCGGCACGCTCACCTACGGCAACAAATCAGCCTCGGCTACGATTAGGGGCGGCAGCGAGGAGAGCCTAAACGTCATGGGCTACAAGGTAGAGGTCGGGCGGGTATTTACCGCCCAAGAGGTCGCAGAGTCGGCGTCCGTGATCGTGATAGATCAGCCCACTCAGGAGCAGTTTTTCGCAGACGAAGATCCGTTAGGCAAGACCGTGCTTTTTAACAAACGCCCCTTTAAAATCATCGGCGTAGTGGCAAAAAACGACAATATGTTCGCAGACTCCAGCACCCTGCGCACGTTTTCTACCTATACGGCGGTCATAAACAAACTAACGGGCGATAGGCACCTATCATCTATCACGGTTAAGGTTAAAGATAACGTAAACGCGCAAATCGCCGAGCAGAGTTTAACTGAAATTTTAACCGCAAAGCACGGCAAAAAGGACTTTTTCACCAGAAACTCCGACACGATCAAAAAAACGATTGAGGAGACGACGAGAACCATGACGCTGCTGATCTCTTGTATCGCCTTTATCTCGCTGCTAGTGGGCGGTATCGGCGTGATGAATATCATGCTAGTCTCCGTAACAGAGCGCACTAAGGAAATAGGCATCAGGATGGCGATCGGCGCGCGTCAGGGAAATATCCTCGAGCAGTTTTTGATCGAGGCGGTGCTGCTGTGTCTGATCGGCGGACTAATCGGCGTCGGGACGGCCTTTGGTATCGGCTATCTAGCGGAAAATTTCGCGCCCGGCGTAAAGATGATATTTTCGCAGACTTCTATCGTGGTCGCGCTTGCGGTTTCTAGCGCGATAGGCGTGATATTTGGCTATATGCCGGCTCGCAGCGCCTCAAAACTAAATCCGATCGACGCTCTAACAAGGGAATAAAATGAAAAAAATCTCCATAATCCTAGCCGCCTTTTTGCTCGGCGGCTGCGCGGTAACGCAGATAAACGAAAACTATGAGCAAATTTTGCTAAAAGAGGACGCAAGCGCCGATATAAAAATAAACCGCGAGTGGTGGACGGGCTACGGCCAAGCGCGCCTAAACGAGCTAATCGGCCTCGCGCTAAAAAATAATATCGATCTGGCAAAATCAGCCATCGCCGTAAATAAAGCCTTGGCCCAAGCAGGCGTTTTGCAGGCCGATCTCGTACCTAGCTTTAACGCAAATTTGGGCGCGGAAACGGGTAAAAATATAAAAACTGGCGGCAGCTGGAGCGAGAGCTACAAAAGCGGCATCTCGCTAAGCTACGAGATCGATCTGTGGCGCAAGCTCGCAAACTCCGTAGACGCCGCCATGTGGGAGGCAAATGCGACAAAATACGACCTAGAGGCCGCCAGACTCGCGCTCATTAACTCCGTCGCGGATGCGTATTTTGAAGCGAAATATCAAAAAGAGAGCATAAACCTATACGAAAAAACGCTAAAAAACTACGAAGAGCTAGAATCTATCATAAAGGCTAAATTTGAGCTCGGCAAAGAAGAGGAGCTAAGCCTAAAGCAAGTAAAAAGTTCGGTAATCTCGGCTAAAAATAGAATTTTAAACGCGAGCAAGAGCCTTGACGCGGCGGAAAAAACGCTAAGAAATCTGCTAAACGTTAGACCCGAGTTTGATTTAAATTTGAGCGGAAATTTGAGCGATATCTCGTCGCAGGGCGTAAATTTAAACGTGCCGCTTTACGTTATCGGCGCGCGTCCTGATTTGCAAGCCGCGATCTCGCGTATCAAAGAGGCGCTTTTAGGGGTTAAGGTTAGCGAAAAGAACTTCTACCCTAGCATCACGGTAGGTGCAGGGCTTAGCGGTAGCGGAGATAGCGCGAGCGAGGGGCTTAAGCTAAATTTCTTAAGTGGAAATATCGCGATAAATTTGCCGTTTTTAAACTACTCTAAGCTTAAATCAAAGCTAAAAATCTCCGAGCTTGAGTTTGAGACGATGAAGCTAAACTACGCGCAGACGCTAACGACCGCGCTAAACGAGATTGACGCCGGCTATAAAAATCTGCAAAAAGACGAGGCGGTTTTGCGAAATTTAAACGAAAATTTGCGAAATCTAAGCTCTGTCAGCGACATATATAAACTCAAATACGACTACGGTAAAACGGAGTTAAAAAACTATCTAGAGGCGCAAAATTCGCTGCTTGAAGGTAGGATCAGCCTGCTAGCTCAAAAATATAAAATTTTGCAAGACGAAATCGGTATCTATAAAGCGGCGGCTGGAAAAGCGGAGTAAATTTAACTATGCTACGCGCCTGATTTGCGGTTTTTTGGGTGCGTTAAATTTGCGGCGAATTTGACGGCTAGTTAAATTTAGCTAGCCGCAAATGGCCTTGCAAATTTACTCGCGCCGTTTGCCTAGAAAATAAAACAGTCCCGCCAGTGTAGCAAAAAGAGCAAGCATAGATCCGGCGACGATCGCCGTGCCGTTTTGAAAGCCGTTTAAAAACATCCCGTTCGTATTCATACCGAAAAATCCCGTGATAAAATTTAGCGGCAAAAATAGCGCCGAAAGCAGCGTCAGGATGTAGATGTTTCGGTTGATTTTGTCGTTTTTTAGGCTCTGTATATGCGCGTATATATCGTCTATCCTGGAGGCGTTTTCGCAGGCTGCGTTTTTTAGTACGCCGGCTTCGTAGACGTAGTTTTTGAGCTGTTTTTTAAGCTCGGGTCTTTCGTTTTGACAGATCGCTAGAGCCTCGTAAAAGTGCGAAATTTTATTTTGAAATTTGCGTATTTCGTATTTTAAGATCGCATGCTTTTTTATAAATTTAGTAAAATCCCTCTTGCCCGCGTAAATTTTCTCGTAGCTTTCAAGCTGGGCGGAGTGCTCGGCGATCTTGGCGCGAAACTCGCTCGTTATCTTTTTTACTACGCGAATAAACTCCTCCGCGCCGCTTTCGCTGCCGTCCTGGGCGTAAATTTTGTCGTCTTTAAAGATAAATTTGTAGTTTTGTTCGCTGCCGTCCGTGACGAGATAGACGTACTCGCACTCCTCGCCGTAAAAGTACCCCGAGATATCGCGCTCGCTCACTGCTTTGCCTTATATGCTCGGCGCGTCTTTACCGCGCGCGGCGTAGAAATTTCGCCTAAATTTTTCAAATTCGCCGACCATTATCGCTTCTCTCATCTGCCGCATCAAATTTAGATAATAATGCAAGTTGTGTAGGCTCGCTAGTCGGAAAAACGTTAGCTCGCCCGCGCGGTATAGGTGGCTAAGATAGGCGCGCGAGTAGTTGCGGCACGCGTAGCAGTCGCACTGGGGATCTATCGGGGCGGGATCGGTAGCAAATTTTGCAGACTTGATATTTATCTTACCGAAACTCGTAAACAGCGTGCCGTTGCGTGCGTTTCGCGTCGGCATCACGCAGTCAAACATATCCACGCCGCGGGCTACGTTTTCTACGAGGTCTTCGGGAGTACCTACGCCCATGAGATAGCGCGGACGCACCGCGTCGATGTAGGGCATCACGGCCTGCACGGTATCATACATCTCCTGGTTGCTTTCGCCTACGCTAAGACCCCCGATAGCAAGCCCGTCAAACGGCATCTCGCACAGCGCTTCGGCGCAAAATTTACGCGCCGCCTCATCCGTGCCGCCTTGGATTATACCGAATATATTTTGCGTGAGGCCTTCGCCGTTGTTTTGCTTAAATTTATGATAATCTACCGCCTCGCGCGCCCATTTTATCGTGCGTTTTATGCTTAGCTCTACGCGCTTTTTTTCCGCTGGAAGCGCTACTAGATCATCAAGGATCATCATAATGTCGGAGTTTAGGTCGTACTGGGTATCTAGTACCGAGCGTGGCGTGAAATAGTGCGCGCTGCCGTCGATGTGGCTTTTAAATTTGATACCGTTTTCGTCCGGTTTTGAGATTTTGCTTAGCGAAAAGGCCTGAAAGCCGCCGCTATCGGTTAAAAACGAGCGGTTAAATTTAGTAAAGCCGTGCAGACCGCCTAGCTGCTTTACGACCTTGCTGCCGGGGCGCAAGTAGAGGTGATAGGTGTTGCCTAGGATGATTTGGGCGCCCAGAATTTGCATCATATCCACGGCGTCTAGGCTCTTTACGGCGCCGACGGTACCCACAGGCATAAACACGGGCGTTTTGATCGTCGAGTGAGCGGTCGTTAGCGTGCCCGCGCGCGCCGCACCGTCCGTTTTATCTATACTAAAAGTCATTTTGATATAATAGTCCCTTTAAATTTGGAGTTTTAATGAAAAATATCTTGATAGTTGCGGACGGCATTGTAGCTAAATATTTCTTAGAAAGACTATTCGTAGCGCGAAATAACGCTCATCACTACACGGTTATCGCTATGGACGAGGAGATTTTGGGAGGGGAAAATTTAGAAAATTTTACCTTTTACCGCTTTGATCCGACGAGTTTTGACCGTCTTAAGCAGGTAGTTAGCGGCTATTTTAGCCAGTTTATGATAATGCAAAAAGACGGCTTTGAGACGGTTAGCGTCTATAACAATCTGCGTCAAATCAGTAAAAAAACGGAAATTTTGATGCTTGATCTGTGGGGGCTAGGCGGGCTGGAGGACGACTCGCACCTGACGGTTTTAGACGGGCGAGGTATCGTGACGGCCAGGCTCATGGATTATTTGCCGGATATCCCTGTAGTAGCCGATAACGTGGGGCTTGGACAAGGCGAAATAATGGAAGTAAAGGTGCCAGTAGGAAGCTCGTTTATGTACCGTCATATCAGCTCCATAACGCAGAAAAAATGGCGCATCGCAATGATTTATCGCGGCTCAAATTTCATGATCGCAAAGCCAAATTTAATGATCCTGCCAAACGACGTTTTACTCATAGTAGGCGAACCTAGCGTGCTTTTAAGCGTATTTAGAAGCGTAAAAAAAGAAACGGGACAGTTTCCAAGCCCATTTGGACATAACACTTATCTGTTTTTAGATATGCGCGCTATGGGCGAAGAGGCTTGTTTACGGCTGCTAGAACAGAGCCTAAAACTGCACGAAAAGCTAAATAGCAAACGCCTCTATGTCAAGGTCGTAAATCCGACGTTAAATTTAGCCTACGAGAAGCTAAAATCGGTCGGAGACGAGAGGGTTGCGGTAACGTTTGATTTTTTCGGTTGCTGCGTAGAACAGATAAAAGACGACGTATTTAAAAAAGACGTCGGGCTAATAGTAACCGATAATAAATTTTTCTCGGCCCATAAAAGGATGCTTTTTGAGCTTAAAAGACCGGTAGCGACTATCGGCCGAGGCGACGCGGACGAGATAAAAAAAGGCGTGATACTAAGTAGCGGTTTTGGCGACGAGATAGAAAACCAATCAGCCGTCATCATGGACTGCTGCGCGCAGCTAGATACGCAAATCTCGCTATATCACTTCGGCGCGCTTAGCGGCGGCGAGGGCGCGGAGGAGCATTTTGATAGCCTTTCTAAAATTTTCGGACGTAAGGTCGAGATAGTCGAGGATAGAAATATAAATCCTATTTTAAAGCTAAAAAACGAGCAAAATTTGCTTCAGTTCGTGCCTTTTAGTAAAAAAATAAGTAGACCCGATCCGTTTGCGGCGTTTTCAAACGACATGAACCGTTTGTACTCGCGCCTTAGCGATAATTATCAAATTTTTATACCGATAAATTAGGCTATTTTGGATAAAATAAAAGCGGAGAATAAGATGAAAATAGATATAAAATTTGACGGCAAACCCGGTTACGGCGTCTATATAAACGAGCTAAACAAGCTTAAATTTGACGCTAAAGTCGCAATCGTGACCAACGCAAAGGTAGGCGGGCTTTATCTGCAAAATTTACTCTCGCGCATAGATTGTCCGCAAAAATTCATCATCAGCGTCCCAGACGGCGAAGAGTATAAAAATATGCAAACTATCGAGGCGATTTTAGAGCAGCTTTTCGTTAGTCGTCTTGACCGCAGTAGCTTGATCATCGCGCTTGGCGGCGGAGTGGTGAGCGATATGGCGGGCTTTGCAGCGAGCATTTTTGAGCGCGGGATCAAATTTATAAACATCCCGACTACTCTGCTAGCGCAAGTGGATGCTAGCGTAGGCGGAAAAACGGGAGTAAATAACAAATTCGGCAAAAATCTAATCGGCTCGTTTTATCAACCTAGCGCCGTTTACTGCGAAACCGGATTTTTAAAGACGCTTGAAAAGCGCGAATTTGCGGCAGGCCTTGCAGAGGCTGTAAAGATGGCGGTAACCTTTGACGAAAATCTATTTTCGTGGATGGGGAGCGCAAATTTGACGGATGAAGCAAATTTGCAAAATTTGATCTACCGCTGCGTGCAGATAAAAGCCGCCGCCGTGGAGGCCGACGAGCGCGAAAAAGGCGTGCGTGCGGTGCTAAACTACGGACACACCTTCGCTCATGTGATAGAAAATGAAACGAACTATAAAAAATATCTACACGGCGAGGCGGTTGCGATCGGTATGAATATGGCTAACGCGCTAGCGGTGAAGCTAGGCCTCATGAGCGAGGAGCAAAAGGCGCGCGTGGCGGAGCTTTTAGTTAAATTTAACCTGCCGATAAGCTACAAGGTGCCAAATGCAAGCGGCTTTTACGAGGCGTTTTTCCTTGATAAAAAGGCGGAAAACTCAGCGATCAAATTTATCCTGCCGCGAGGTATCGGCGCATACGAGATACGAAAAGACGTGCCGCGCGAGCTCGCGATGGACGTTTTAAGAGAGTTTGAATGAGAAAAATTTTATTTATTTTAATCGTCGCGGCGGCGGTTTGGGCGGTAGACGATATCCCTGACGACTACGGCGCAAAAGACGCTCAACTAGCCGAGCTAAAAAGCTCGCTAGATACCATAGAGTCCAAGCTATCCGATAACGTTTGGGCTACTCGCTACTCAAACTACAACACCTATCAAAAACTAAGTGCGGAGCTAGAAGAAACGGAAGCCGCGATAAAAAAGCAGGCCAAAAATACGGAAAAAGTGCTCGAGCTGCAAAAAAAGCAAAGCACGCTAAAAGAGCAGATCGAGCTTTTAAAAGAGTTTCAAAAAGCTCCGTTTTCTAGCATGATAACGGCTCCCGAGATTGAAATTTTACAAAAGATAACCAATCCCGTCGCGGTAATCTCCGGTTTTTCATACATCAAACAGCTTAAAAGCGAAAAAGACGAATACAAAAACCGTTTGGAAGGGCTTTCTAAAACCGCGGACGAGCTTGGCAAAAAAGAGCGAATTTTATCTCAAATCGTAAAGCTAAGCGACGAAGCGCAGTTTTTAGACGAGCTAAACGAGACCAGGCAGGAGCTTACCGAATTTAATGCGGCGGCCGATATCGCAAAGACTACTTACGGCGTGTACGAAAAGCGAGTAAACGAGGCGATAAACCGCACGAGCGAGGATATAAAAGCGCAGATGAAAAAGGCGCTTGACATCGTTATTTTTATAATCGCCTCGGTTGCGCTTTCGTTTTTGTTTAAATTTATCATTAAAAAAACGATCACGGATAACGAGCGCCTCTACACGGCGAATAAATTTATAAATCTCGTAAATATCACGCTAATAGTCGTGATTTTACTTTTTGCCTATATAGAAAACGTAACCTATCTAGTCACGGTGCTAGGCTTTGCGTCTGCGGGTATCGCGATTGCGATGAAAGATATGTTTATGAGTATGCTTGGCTGGACGGTCATCGTTTTTGGCGGTAGTTTTCACGTCGGCGACCGCATAAAGGTGCGCAAAGACGGAGAGGACGTCGTGGGCGATATCATCGATATCTCGCTGCTTAGGATGACTATTTACGAGGACGTTACGATCGTAACCGTAAACTCAAACCGCAGGGCGGGGCGAATTATATTCGTACCCAATAACTATATCTTCACCGATCTAATCGCAAACTACTCGCACCACAGTATGAAGACCGTATGGGACGGTATAGACGTAGTTTTTAGTTTTGAGTCAAATCACAAAAAGGCCGCTCACATCATCAAAGATATCGCGCGAAAGTACTCAAAAGGCTACACCGAGATCGCCAAAAAACAAATGAGCAAGCTGCGAAATCAATACAGTATCAAAAATCCAAACGTCGAGCCGCGCGTATTTACCTTTATCGAGCCTTACGGCGTGAAAATTTCGGTCTGGTATATGGCAAACACCTTCGCCACGCTATCTTTGCGAAGCACGATAAGCGCGGAGATCATGGAGGCTATAGCTAGCCACGACGACATCGTGATCGCCTATCCTACGCAGACCGTTTACATGGATAGACGGGTAAAAGCAGGCGAGTCAAAGCCGATAGGCGAAGGCGGCGAGGAAATATGAAATCAAACTCAAATTTGACCCCGCAAGAGCCGCGCCGAGAGAAGGTGTATTTTAAAACCTTCGGCTGCCGCACGAACATCTACGACACCGAGCTGATGAAAAGCTACGTCAAAGACTACGATATCGTTAGCGACGAAAACGAAGCCGACATCGTAGTGGTAAACTCCTGCACGGTCACAAACTCCGCAGATAGCGGCGCGCGCAGCTACATAAACGGCATAAAAAAACGCGGCGCTAGAGTGATACTAACGGGATGTGGCGCTGTGAGTAAGGGCAAGGAGCTGTTTAACAAAAGCGCGGTTTTCGGCGTAATAGGCGCGAGTAAAAAAGAGGATATAAACGCGCTGCTAAAGTCGCAAGATCCGTTTTTCGAGCTGGGAAATTTAAAAAGTATCGACAAAAATATCGTAACGAACTACGAAAATCACACCAAAGCCTTTATCAAGATCCAAGAGGGCTGCGACTTTGCCTGCAGTTACTGCATCATCCCCGCCGTCCGCGGCAAAGCGCGCAGCATGGACGAGGAAGCGATCTTGCGCGAGGCTAAAATTTTAGCCTACAACGGCTATAACGAGCTGGTGCTAACGGGTACAAACATCGGCAGCTACGGCAAGGATACGGGTTCAAGCCTAGGGCGACTGCTAGGCAGGCTCGGTAAAATAGGCGGCATAAAGCGCATAAGGCTAGGCAGTATAGAGCCTAGCCAGATAGACGAGAGCTTTCGCGAGATTTTAAAAGAGAGCTGGCTAGAGCGGCATCTACACATCGCGCTTCAGCATACGAGCGAGGCGATGCTGCGCATCATGAGACGGCGAAACCAGGCCTTTAGGGATTTGGAGCTGTTTTTACAGCTTAGCGAAATGGGCTTTGCGCTAGGAACCGACTACATCGTGGGGCATCCCGGCGAGAGCGAGGAAATCTGGAGCGAGGCGCTGGTAAATTTTAAAAAATTTCCGCTCACGCATCTGCACTGCTTTGCGTATTCGCCGAGAACCGGAACGCACTCGGCGGATATGAAAACGAACGTTAGCGGCGACGTGGCGAAGGCTAGGCTTAAAATTTTAAAGCAAATCGTAGCGGAAAATAATTTTAAATTTAGGCAAGAGCACGCCAAAAAAGGCGGGAGCCTAAACGTACTCGTTGAGCAGCTAAACGGCGAATTTTACGAAGGCTTTGATCAATTTTACAACAAAGTAAAAATCAAAACGGATAAGCAAATTTTAAAAGAGTGGGCGGTCATAGATAAATTTGAAGTAAAAAGCGAGGGAGATTATGCGCAAATTTAAGCTAAATAAACAAAAGATAATCCTCATCCTAACAGTACTTTTAGCGATCTTGTTAGCTATCGCCGTCGGTAGAAGCCAACCCAAAAATATAATGTACGAAAGCTACGAAAAGCTACTAGAGGGCGGTATGATCGAGAGCGCGACGATAGACGGCGGCCAGATCGAGCTAACGACCAAGGGAGGGCGTAAATACCTCATCGTAAAAGACGGCGTAGACGTGCGAAAACTCATACAAAAAGCGCCAGTAGATATAAAAAAAGACACGCCCGTGCTGGATGAAATTTTGGCCGTTTTAGCGCTACTTGTTATCTGTTTTGCGGGGCTTGCGGTTTATGCGAGATTTAAAAAGAAAAAGCTCGCCGCTCAAAACGAAAATCAAAAAGCAAACGTCTATGAGTATGAAAATATCTCGGCTAGCTCCGTGCAGCCTGCCATCTCAAACGTCAAATTTAGCGACGTGGCCGGTATAAAAGACGTCAAATTTGAGCTAAGCGAAATAGTGGATTTTCTCAAAGATCCCGTAAAATATAAAAAATTCGGCATCAAAATGCCAAAAGGCGTGCTGATGATAGGGCCTCCCGGAGTGGGCAAGACGCTAGTGGCAAAGGCCGTCGCGGGCGAGGCTGGAGTGCCGTTTTTTTACCAAAGCGGCGCGAGTTTTGTTCAAATTTACGTCGGTATGGGCGCAAAACGCGTGCATGAGCTGTTTTTAAAGGCTAAAGCGTATGCTCCATCCATCATCTTTATCGACGAGATCGACGCCGTGGGCAAGGTGCGCGGCGGTAACCGAAACGACGAGCGCGAGGCTACGCTAAATCAGCTACTGACCGAGATGGACGGCTTTGAGGATAACTCGGGCGTCATAGTTATCGCCGCGACTAATCGCATCGAGATGATAGACGAGGCGTTGCTGCGCTCGGGGCGATTTGATAGACGTATTTTTCTTTCGATGCCTGATTTTAGCGATAGGGCCGAGATTTTAAAATCCTATCTAAAAGACAAAAACACGAGCGTAGATGCGCAGGATGTGGCGCGTATTAGCGTGGGTTTTAGCGGGGCGGCGCTTTCTACGCTGGTAAATGAAGCCGCGATAAACGCGCTAAGACGCGGCGGCGAGATGATAGAGTTTAGCGATTTTGAAAGCGTTTTAAACAAAGTCTTGCTCGGTAAAAAGAGGATTTTAAGCTACAACGACGAGGAAAAGCGCATCCAAGCGCTCTATCAGGGCGCAAAAGCGTTGGCGGCGTATTGGTTCGGGATAGAATTTGAAAAAATTTCGCTCGTCGAGGAGCAGTTTATGCGTCCCGAGCGAGAGATAGAGTCGCGCTCGCAGATGTTTGCTCGCATCAAGGTCTGTTTGGCGGGTATGAGCGCGCTAAAGATGATCAAAGACGATACCTTTTCAAACTCGGGCGCCGACATCCAAAAAGCTCGCGAAATAGCGCAAAATATGGTCTTTGAGTACGGTATGGGGCGCGCTTTGATACCAAATGCTGCAGATGCCGAGGAGCTACTGCAAGAGGCATATGCCGAAGTCGGAGCGTTTTTAGCCGGTATGAAAACGCAGCTAGAGCGCATCAGCGAGCATATCGAGATTTTTGAGAGTATCGACAAAGACGCGCTAGGCAAAATTATCAAAGATTATTACAACTAAATTTAAGGAGAAAAAATGAAAGCAAAAATTGGCATATTGACGCTGAGTGATCGCGCTAGCGAGGGCAAGTACGACGATCTATCTGGCGCGGCGATAAAAGAGGTTTTAGACGGCTGGATAACGAGCGAGCGCGAGTATTTTTACGAGGTGATCCCGGATGAGATCGAGCTTATAAAAGAGCGCCTAAAACACATGATAGACGTGCAAGGCTGCGATCTAGTGCTAACTACGGGCGGCACGGGACCGGCTCCTCGCGACGTGACGCCTGAGGCAACCGAGGCCGTATGCGAAAAGATGATGCCCGGCTTTGGCGAGCTAATGAGAACAGCTAGCCTAAAATACGTCCCTACCGCGATCCTATCGCGCCAAACGGCTGGCATCAGAGGGCATGCGCTCATCGTAAATTTACCAGGCCAGCCAAAGGCGATCAGAGAGTGCCTAGAGCCCGTATTTCCGGCGATTCCTTACTGTATAGATCTTATCGGAGGTGCATTCATCGAGACGGATGAGAGTGTGATGAAGGTCTTTCGCCCCAAACAAAAGAAAATTTCATAACCCACGCGTGCTAAATTTTTTTGAAAATATAAATTTAAAGGCTACGAGGCTGCTTGAGGGCTATTATTCGCTCTTTTGCGGCCTATTTGTGCTTTGCGTCGGCATTTATGTGCTCGCACTCGTTTTTAGGGTCGAGTGGCTTTTGCTTGCCTCTAGCGCTTTTGTCTACGCGTGCTTTGTCCTGCTTGCGTTTCGCTCGCTTTTTTGGTTCGTTTTGAGCCTGATTTTTTCGCCCGCTTTTGCTATAGTCGTACGCGAGCGTTACGATGAAAATTTATTTTTAGACGTGGTTTTTGCGCTTATTTGGATACTTTGCTGGCTATTTTTATCGCTAGCCGTTAGTGAAAATATCTCAAAACTCGGCAACGAAATCGTATCTAAAATTTTACGCATCGCCGCGCTTTTTGCAGTGATCGGCGTTTATTACGTCAGTATTGAAAATAGCCTAAATTTACAAGCTATTTTACAAGACACCGTTACGCTTCGCATTGTACTTATCGCCATAAATATCTATATGTTTCCGTCTCTTATCGCGCTTTTGGCGCTTGATTTGCGCGGGTATTATTTGAAAAGCAAAGGCGAAAAAAGAGCCGAATTTTCATTTTTTAACCTTGCTCGCGAGGGTTTAAAGGCGCTTAAATTTATCGCCTTAAGGCGTAAAGTCTAAGCGTAAATCAAATTTTATTTTATACGGATTTTGATTAAAAGCCGAAATTTTTATAATTTTAGGCAGACTCAAAGCCGCTTCGCCGCTTTTGATTATCGGTGGAAATTTATTTGCGCCTAAAAGTTAAGGCAAAAACTTTCTATATTTTTTGCACGGTAAAATTTAGCAAAATAAACCAGCTAAGTAGCCGAATTTTAAATTTCCTTTAGCGGTTAGTTTAGAGGCGGTTTATTCTGGCTCTTTTGTGCCGTTTTTTGATTTTTTACTTTGGCGTTTTACGTAAAAGATATAAATCGCGGTGAGCAGGCCGACTGCGACTAGTAGAGCGATCACGATGTGGCTAAAGGTATCTTTGTCGTAGTTTTTACCTAGATACCAGCCCACCGCAAGCAGTACGGCGACCCAGATGCCCGCGCCCAAAGCCGTATAGAGGCAAAATTTAAAGATATTCATACGCGCAAGACCCGCCGGCAGGCTGATGTACTGGCGGATGCCAGGGATCAGGCGGCAGTTAAAGGTCGAAATCTCGCCGTGCTTGTTAAAAAACGCCTCGAATTTGCGCATTTTCTCCTCAGTAATACCGACGTATTTGCCGTATTTTAGCGCGAGCTCCCGCCCGAAAAAGTAACACAGATAGTAGTTAAACGCCGCTCCTGCGAGACTGCCTGCCGTTCCGACGGCCCAAGCGGCAAATAGATTCATCTTTCCTTCGTGCGCGAGATAGCCCGCCGGTATCATCGCCACTTCGCTTGGAAACGGAAAAAACGAACTCTCTAAAAACATCATCAAAAAGATGCCCGTATACCCCCACTGACTCACGTAAGAGACGATAGTGTCTATGATAGAATGAAGCAAATTTAGCCTTTATTTAGGATTTGAATAACGAAATCATACGCTATAGCAAGCGCAAAAAGCGCAAAAATCGTCGCGCAAACGCTATCAAGCGTCTTTTGGCGACTCAAAAACGCTTCGCGCGCCTTTTTTACGGCAAAAAGCCGACCCAAAAGCACGAAAACGAATACGCTTTGGACGGATATCGCGGAGATCAACAAAAAAACGTCTTTTATCGGCGCGGATTCGTCGATAAATTTAGAAAAAATGCTAGCAAAATACAAAATAGCCTTAGGATTTGAGATATTTGTAAGCATCCCGAGGATAAAAAAATGCTTTGCGCTTACATTTTTTTCTTTTTGTATTTGCTCTTTGTTTGCTTTTTCGCTACGAGCGGAGCGAAATAGTAAAAAGCTCAAAAAAAGCAGACAACAGACGCTAAACAGCGCTAAGGCGTATCTGATAAACGGCGCGGCCTCAAAAAGAGCCTTTAGCCCAAACGCCGTCAAAAAAACCCATAAAACTATGCCGGCGCAGACTCCCAAACAAGCATAAAAGCTATATCTAAAGCCGTGCGCTAGCGATACGCGAAGTATCAAAAATACGTCTGGCCCCGGCACGATAATAGCGATAAAATGCGTCAGCATGATCGCGGCTAGAGAAACTAAGCTCAATAAATTTCCTTTAAAAAGCGAGATTTTAGCCAAAAGACGCAAAAAATAGCCTAAAATCGCCTTGAGTAAAGTCGCGAAATTAACCGCTTTACGTAAGCTAAATTTGATTAACTTAGCGCCGCGCGGATCGTTTGGAGCGGATTTAAATTTAGCCTCGCTTTTACCGCTTCTTTAAAACTAAGAATGTATAATTGTCCTAAAATTTTAAACAAGGAATAACAATGGATAGAGTAGAGCAGGCCATAAATGACATCAAAAACGGCAAAATGGTCGTCATGGTCGACGACGAGGATCGCGAAAATGAGGGAGATTTGGTATTTGCGGCGACCTTTAGCGATACGCAAAAGGTAAATTTCGCCATAACTCACGCAAAAGGCGTGCTGTGCCTTGCGCTAAACGAGGAGATCGCAAAGAGGCTTGAGCTAAATTTAATGGTGGATAAAAACACGTCTTGCCACGAGACGGCGTTTACCGTCACCATAGACGCCAAAAACACGACCACGGGCGTGAGCGCCTACGAACGCGACGTCACGATCCGCCTGGCAGCCGATCCGATGTCAAAGCCGCAGGATTTCGTGCGCCCCGGGCATATTTTCCCGCTCATCGCTAAAAAAGGCGGCGTGCTAAGCCGCACCGGACACACCGAAGGCTCTGTCGATCTATGCAAGCTTGCCGGCCTAACGCAAGCAGCCGTCATCTGCGAGATCGTAAAAGAGGACGGAAATATGGCTCGCAGACCCGATCTAGAGGAGTTTTGCGAGAAATTCGGGCTAAATATGGTCTCGGTCTCTGAGCTCGTGCAGTACCGCCTAAAACACGAAAGCCTAATCGAGATAAAAGAAAAAACCGCGGCTAAGATAGCGGGCTTTGACGCCCTAAAATGCGAGATCCTAGATCACAAAGGCGAACGACACTACGCCTTTGTTTTTGGCGAGATAAAAGACAAAACCGCGGTCAAATTTCATCAAATTTCAAGCGACGTGGAGCTGCTTGGCTCCGATAAATTCGCCGAGCTGCTGGAGTCGCTCGAGTATCTATCCAAAAACGGCGGCGTTGCGGTGTTTTTGCAAGGCGAGGAAAAGTGTGGCGGACAGGTCAAGGACTACGGCATCGGCGCGCAAATTTTGCACAAACTGGGCGTCAGCCGGATCGAGCTTTTAAGTGCGAATAAAAACAAAGATTTCGTCGCGTTAAAGGGCTTTGGGCTTGACATCGCGGGCTATAAAGAATAACGCAAGCGGGCCTAGCGAGGTCGCGCGGGCTTTTGCCAAGACGCTAAATTTGGGGCTTTTGTACGCGGACAAAAAAGGCGTAATTAAATTTATAAATAAAAAATTCGAGCGGATTTTCGCTCTAGCGCCCAAGGTTTTTTACGGAGCGAAATTTGACGAGATGATCGCTGCGGCGCAAGGTCTTAGCGAGCTAAAAAGCTTTGAAAATCTCAAAAATAGCCCGCTAAACTCGAGAGATTTTATAGTAAAAAAGGACCAAAAATGCTTCAGGCTAAACGTCTCAAACGTGCTTGAGGGCGGGGTGAAATTTGACGGGTTTATCCTCGCGGCTACCGACGTCACGCACGAAGCGGAGCTCGAAAAAAAGAGCTTGAGCATAGGCGCTCGGTGCTAGTTCACGCCAAAACCGCGCTGGTGGGCGAGATGATAAACTCCATCTCGCATCAGCAGCGCCAGCCTCTAAGCGCGCTGGGGCTGTATCTGGATAATATCGAGGAGTGCGCGCGCGAGGGCGAGTTTGAACGCATACCGGCTCAAATCGCAGCCTGCAAAAAGAGCCTAAGACTCATGGACGAAACGATAAAGGCGTTTAGAAATTTTTACGCCAGCGGCGAGGGTGCGGCGAAATTTGACCTCGCTAATATCATAAACGAGCTTATTTTGATAGTGCGGCCAGAGCTAAACTCTCACGGTATCGAGCTAAAATTTGCTAGCAGTAGCGGCAAATGCGAGCTAAAAAGCATCGCTAGCTATGTGAGGCAGATCTTGCTCTCTTTGCTCTCAAACGCCAAGGACGCGCTAGTTGAAAGCGGATGCGAAACGCCGCAAATTTTGATCGAGCTAAAGAGGGCTGGCGAGCTATTTTGCGTGAGCGTGAGCGATAACGGCGGCGGAGTCAAGGCAGATAGCGATAAAATTTTCGAGCCGTTTTTTACGACGAAAAATATGGGCACGGGCACGGGGCTAAACGTAGCTAGGGAGCTCGCCGTAAAAAAGCTAGGCGGCGCGCTGGAGCTTGAAAGCGCGGCGAATCCGACTAAATTTACGCTATTTTTAGGCGAAATTTAGACGAGGCGATAAATTTGAAAATTAGTTTGCAAACTTAAGAAAGGCAAGCAAGAAACGAGGCTAGCGTGTATAGCAAAATAAAAAATATCTTAAACGGCGTAAATTTACTCATCGTCGAGGACGACGAGAGCCTGCGCGAAAGCATCAAAATATCGGTCGAAAACTACGTGAGCGAGGTTTACGCCTGCGCAAACGCCAAAGAAGCGCTGGAAGTTTTTGAAGCAAAGGGCGTAAATTTGGTGCTTTCCGACATCAACATGCCGCATATGAACGGGCTTGAGATGGCGGCTCGCATCAGGGGGCTGGATAAAGACGTGCCTATTATTTTTCTCACCGCATATGATAGCGACGAAAACATGCTTAGTGCGATAGAGCTAGGAAGCTTTGGCGTACTAAAAAAGCCGTTTGAAAAGCGCGATCTAATCATGCAAATGAGCTTTGCGGCGAATAAATTTAAAAACGATTTTGCCCAGGTCGATTTAAAAAACGGCTTTAAATTTAACGCCTTTAGCAGACAGCTAACAAAGGACGGACGGCCCGTGGCGCTAACGAAAAAAGAGCAAAATTTACTCCATCTTTTTCTAAAAAATCAGGGACGCGTCGTGAGCTTTGAGATGATCGAGGCGTGCGTCTGGCAGGAGGGTAGCTGCACGGCTGATGCTATACGAAGCTTCGTCTATAAACTACGCAAAAAGCTCTACCCCGAACTCATCCAAAACGCGCAGGGCAGCGGATATGCGCTGATTTTGGACGGGCAAGGCGGGCGAACGGTGAGTAAAATCTGCTACATTTGAAGCTCAAAAGCTTAAAACTAAATCTAATTTTAAAGATTAAGCTTTTTGCGTTTTACGGCTTAAAAAATAAAATTCGGCGCATTTTTAGGATCGCCGACCCTTAGCAAGACGGCGGCAAAATTTAAGCGCGATTAAATAAACGGCTCAAATTTAAAGCGATACGAGGCGCCAAAATCCGCCTTTTATCGGCCGGCTTTGCGGTTACCGCACCCTGCGCGCCTAGTTTGCGGTTATTTTTTATCTTGTTCGCACCGATTTGCCTTGCGTTAAAATAAACATCAAAGCTTCTTAATTCGTCCGTCAAAACGGCGATTTTGGCTTACCGCTTAAATTTACGCGAAATTTGATCTAGCGTTACTTGTTGATTAGCCGTAAAAAGCCTTTGATCTTTTGCGCTCTTACGCCCTCATCCTCGTTTTCGCCGAATTGATTGCCTCCGTGCGAGTAGGGCGGCAAGTCCTTTACGAAGTCCAAAATTTCGCCGAATTCTAAAATTTTGCCGTGCAGGTCGTAGCCGACGTTTAGCGCCTTGCCCTTTATCTTCGCTACGTTTGCGTGGATATGCCCGTAAAGGTGGATAGCGCCGTGATGGCCGCCGTTCCACTCGCAGACGGGATAGTGAAAAAGCGCTAGCCTAAAACTCTCGCCGCCGTGTTTTAGCGCCAGCTCCTTGTAGTCGCAAATCTCTTCAAACAGCGCGTTGTTATCGTTTTTGCGCATCGCTAAAAGCTCGTCCGCGCGCTTGCGAATTTCTTGGTCGTGATTGCCTAAAATCAAAACGTGCTTGCCGTTTAGGCGTTTTAAAATTTTAAGCGTCTGCTCAAAGTCCTTGTGAAAGCTGACGTCGCCTAGATTATAAACCTCGTCGCATGGATTTACGCGCGAATTCCAAAGGCGGATTAGCGTATTATCCATATCGTTTATGTTTTGAAATTTCCTAAAATTTGGATGAAATTTCATGATATTTGCGTGTCCGAAATGCAAATCCGACGTAAAATAAGTCATTTTTGCCTCCTTAAACCTACTTCGAATTTTTCGCCGCTTTTTATTTCCATTATAACCAGCCGTCCGAAAAACACAGCGCCGCAGTCCATCGCAAACACGCCGTTTCCTTTATCGCGGATTTCGTTGTCGCGATTTGGAGTGTGTCCGAAGTATATCTTTTTGCCCGCGTCTTTATCTAGCCAAAACGGCGCCCTTCGCCACATTACGTAGTCCTCGTCTTGGCGTTCTAGCGAAATTTTAGGATTATACGCGGCGTGAACGAACAAGCTTTGCTCGGAGCTTACGATATGAGGCATCTGCTCTATAAATTCTTTAACCGCCGGCGGAATGTCCGTAAATCCGTGAGCCTTTGCGCTTTTTATCGTCTCTTCGCCGCCGTTATTTATCCACGTGTAATAACTCTGCGCGTCATCCTCGAAAATAGCTTTATAAAGCATATCCTCGTGGTTGCCTCTAACGTGTAAAATTTGCCGTCCTTGCGCGATGAGCTCGGCGTAGCGCAGATATAGCCCGATGCTATCCTCGCCTCTGTCGCAGCTATCGCCTAGGATTACTATTAGGTCGTTTTTAGTTAAATTTATCTTTTCAAGCATCGCGTCAAATAGTCCAAGGCAGCCGTGCAGGTCGCCGAATACGAAAATCCGCTCGAAATCGCTTTCGTTTATGCGTTTAATTTTTAACATTTTTACTCTTTTGAATTAAATTTGCGGAAATTTTGGGTTAATGCGAGAATAAAGGCGGGTTGATTTTACTCTATTTAGATAATAACACGCTTAAAAATACCGCGCCCGTCCTAAAATTTAGGTATAATCGGGCCAAAATTTTAAGGAGAAAAAATGCAAGTAAATTCACAAGAAGTAACGCAGGCGCCTGGAAACAACACCGTCTTTCAAACTTGGCTGCTAAGCGGCGATGAAAACGCCTGTAAAAAGGGCTTTGAGAGGCTTTGCGCTTTGGTCGTAAATTTAAACAAAACGGCAAAAGTGAGGTTTGGCGCGGAGGCGAACGTAAACTGCGTTATTGCCGTCGGGCACGACGCGTGGCTAAAACTAGGACTCCCGCAACCGCTACCAAAAGAGCTTGTAAATTTTAAAGCGATAAAAGGCGATAAACACGAAGCCGTGAGCACCGCGGGCGATATCCACGTGCATATTAGAGCGCTTGATGCGGCGGACTGCTTTGATATGGCGCAAAACATAAAGGCCGAACTTTTTAAATTTGCCAAACTCGCAGACGAAACTCAGGGATTTAAGTATCACGACGGCAGGGCGATCATCGGCTTTGTAGACGGTACGGAAAATCCAAACGGCGAGGATAGGGACTTTTTTGCCAAAGTCGGCGACGAGGACGCGAAATTTAAGGGCGGAAGCTACGTGTTCGTACAAAAATATAAACACAAAATGAGAGAGTGGAACGCAACTAGCGTGAGCGAGCAAGAAAAGGTCATCGGCCGCACGAAAGCAGACGACATCGAGATGAGCGAGGATGAAAAGCCTAGTAACTCGCACTCCGCTGCGGCAAACGTAGGAGACGATAAAAAAGTCGTTCGCGGAAATATGCCTTTTGTCGAGGGAAGCGTGACGGGGACGTACTTTATCGCGTACGCTAGCACGTTTTCGACGCTTGAAGCGATGCTAAATAAGATGTTTATCGGCGAGCCGCGCGGTAACTACGATAGATTGCTTGATTTTAGCACGCCGGTCACCGGAGCGCTATTTTTTGCGCCTACTTTTGATATGCTCTCAAGCTATAGCGCGGAGTAATTTTTTGGCTCGCAAACCGTCCTAAATTTCGGGCGTTTTGCGGGCTACCGCTTTAAATTTTACTTTTAGTAATCTCGCCGAATTCGCTTTTAAAATTTAAAACTAAGATTAGTATTTTTTCGTAAGCTTTTACCGCTAAATTTGTAAATTTTGCTTGCAAATTTAGGGCATGAACCGCGCAAATATAAAATCTTAATTTCATAAAATCATACTTTCATCATACTTTTCTTATATAATCTTTTTACATTTTAAATTTAAGGGAGTAAAATGAAAAAAATCCTACTATCAAGCCTGCTCGCCTGTTCGCTATTTGCGGCGGGCGAGGTGTATAGCTCGTCGGTAAAAGACGTCTATGCCGACGCGACGTCGCAAAAAAGCATAGGTAGGCTCTTGCCGACTAATGCCGTAAAAATACTAGCGAACGAGGGTGACCGCGTGAAAATCTCCGTTAAGGGCTACCAAAATCCCGCCGTTAGCAACGTCGTTTACTTTAGCGACTCTGAGCGCGTCATCGCCGTTGCGTTTGCCAAAACTGCGACGCCAGAGATAAAGGTTGTAAAAAAGGGTGCTAACGGCAAATGGGACGAGGTCGAGACCGTGGTCTATGCGCAAAAAGACGGCTTTACGAGCGATCTAGGCGGACTTTTTGCTAAGGGCGGCGAGCTTTACAAAGAGAGCTGCGGAGTGTGCCATTCGCTACATCAAACCACGCACTACAAGGCAAATCAGTGGCCTAACCTGCTAAAATCGATGATCGCACGAACGGCGATCGGCAAAGACGACGAGTGGCTGGTGATACAGTACTTGCAAAAGCACTCTGCCGATGTGAACGTGGCGAAAAAGTAAAAAGCGGTGCGTAAATTTGACGAGGATTTACGCTTAATGCGCCCCAAAACGGACGATATTTGCGGGAGCTAAATTTTATAAAAGTCGCGGCGAAGCGGTCATTTTTTAAAACGCCGAATTTGAAGGTTTGGCGGATGGTAAATTTAGCGCGTAAGACGAGATGTGCGCTAAATTTGAGGGGCATTTTGCGGCTAGTTTTAGCCGTCAAATTTGACTCGCCGGACGAGAGGGCGGTTAAATTTGAGCCCGTGCAAAAGACTGGCTTTGCCGGTCTGCGAAGTAAAACAGGGTACCCTACGCAGTAGGGACTTTAGGTGGGTGCAGGGAGCGCTTGCGCTTCCGCTCGCAGGTCGGACTTCGTTCGGCCGAGAAGTAAAAAACGAGAAGTAAAAATAGGAGAGAAAAATGAACCTACAAAGACGAAATGTATTAAAAGGCGGAGCGGCGCTTGCGGCGGCTCCTTTGTTTTCTAGCGTAACGGCGTCAAATTTACTCGGTGCCGAGCTAAATACGGCAAACGTGCGTAACGGCGAGGTGCTAACGGCTGCTCACTGGGGCATGCTAAAAGTTAGCGTCAAAGACGGCAAGATCGTAAAATCAGAGCCGTTTCAAAAAACGAGCGAAGTGTATAATCCGTTACAGCACTACACCGCCGATATGGTCTATAAATCACGCATAAAATACCCGATGGTGCGCAAAAGTTACTTGCAAAATCCGGACTCGCCAAAACCGGAGCTAAGGGGCAAAGACGAGTGGGTGCGCGTACGCTACGAAGACGCGATAAAGCTAGTAGCTAGAGAGCTAAAAAAGACGAGAAAACAAAAGGGCCTAGAGGGCGTGTTTGCGGGTAGTTACGGCTGGAAATCAAGCGGCAACGTGCATAACTCGCGAATTTTACTTCATAGATTTATGAACCTTAGCGGCGGATTCGTGGGGTCTCTGGGCGATTATTCTACGGGCGCTAGCCAGGTCATCATGCCTCACGTCGTGGGCAGCATCGAGGTCTACGAGCAGCAAACCAGCTGGCCTGTGGTACTAGAAAACTCAAAAGTAGTCGTCATCTGGGGCGCAAACCCTATGGCAACGCTACGCATAGCGTGGACTAGTACCGACGAGCAGGGTTTTAAGTACTTTGAAGAGCTAAAAAAACGCAGCGACATAAAAGTCATAATAATCGACCCAATCAGAACCGAAACGGCGCAGTACTTTGATAAGGCCCAGTGGATCGCTCCGGTGCCAAACACCGACACCGCGATGATGCTAGGCATGATGCACTACCTATACGAGAGCGGCAAATACGATAAAAACTTCATCGAAACCTACACGAGCGGCTTTGATAAATTCCTGCCGTATCTGCTCGGTAAAACCGACGGCACGCCTAAAAATTTGGAGTGGGCGAGCAAAATTTGCGGTCTAAAAGCAAGCCTCATTAAAGAGCTTGCCGATACCTTCGCTGCTAACCGCACGATGATAATGAGTGGTTGGGGTATGCAGCGCGCGCATCACGGCGAACAGCCGCACTGGGCGATGGTGACATTGGCGGCGATGCTAGGACAGATCGGGCTTGCTGGCGGAGGTTTTGGCCTTAGCTACCACTACTCAAACGGCGGCGCTCCGACTTGCAAAGGCGCGGTCATCGGCGGCGTAAATAGCGCAAGCGTGGGTAAATTTAACGACGAGGGCGAGTTTATTGGTACGGATAGCGGAGAATTTGACGCAAACGGCCGCTTCGTCGCTAAAGCCGCAGCCGCTTCTGGTACGGGTCAAAGCTGGCTGCAAAAAGCGACAAACTATGCATTCCCTGTCGCTCGTATCGCGGACGCTCTGCTAAATCCGGGCAAAGTGATCGATCACGACGGCAAGAAAATAACGTATCCCGATATCGACTTTATCTACTGGGTCGGCGGCAATCCTTTAGCCCACCATCAAGAAACCAACCGCCTGCTAGAAGCGTGGCGCAAACCTCGCACGGTAGTCGTAAACGAAGCTTATTGGACGCCTACGGCTAAGATGGCCGATATAGTATTTCCGACTACTACGGCATACGAGCGCAACGACGTCACGATGACGGGCGACTACTCGAATATGAACATCGTGCCGATGAAACAAGTTGTGGAAAAATACGGCGAAGCGCGCGACGATTATCAAATTTTCGTCGATCTTTGCAAGGCGTACGCTAAAAATTTAGTCGTAGCCTACACAGATAACGGCAAGGATGAATTTGACTGGATCAAAGAGTACTACGGCGCGGCGTACGAGCAGGTCAAGGCTATACCTGATTTTGAAACGGATATGAAGCCGTTTGAGGAGTTTTGGAACGAAAATAAGCCGGTAACTTTTGCTTCGACGCCCGAGAGCGATACGTGGGTGAGATTTGGCGAGTTTAGAGAGGATCCGGTACTAAATCCGCTAGGAACGCCAAGCGGCCTAATCGAAATTTACTCCGAAACCATCGAGAAAATGGGCTATGACGACTGCGGCGCACATCCGATGTGGTTTGAGCCGATCGAGTGGCTAGGTATGAAAGATAAACCTGCCGAGCTACACATGCTAAGCCCGCATCCTACCGATCGCCTCCACTCGCAGCTAAACCAAACCTCTCTGCGCGAAAACTACGCGATAGCAAACCGCGAGCCAATCTGGATACACCCTAAAGACGCCGCGAAAAAAGGCATAAAAACAGGCGATTTGGTTAGGGTATTTAACGCGCGCGGCGAAGCGCTAGCGGGCGCATACGTGACGCAAGATATCAAAGAGGGCGTAGTTAAGCTTGCTGAGGGCGTATGGTATGATGGATTTGACGCGGGTCTTTGCAAAAACGGCTCGCCAAACGTACTAACCATCGATATCCCGACTAGCAAGCTAGCAAACGGCAACATCAGCCACACCGCGCTCGTAAATATCGAGAAATTTACGGGCAAGGCGCCTGAGCTAACGGCGTTTAGCGATCCGAAATTTGCTTAAATTCAAAGCCGCAAGCTAAAATCTGCGGCTTAAATTTGATAAAATCTCGCCGGGTTAAATTTGATTCGGCGAGACGGTTTGATCTACGCCGTTTTTGCGAGATTATTCTAAGCTTGGCTTTTAAATTTAGCCGTGCGCGGTAAATTTGCTTAAATTTACCGCCATTTTGCCTCTCGCGATAAATCCTTAATTTTTGCCTTTTTGCGCCTTCTTAAATTTGGACTAAAATTTGCTTTGCGGTTGATAATTTACGCTAAATTTTAATTTTATTTAATAGCTAAAGTTGTAAAATGAAATTTCACAATAAATTTAAGGAGAATAAATGCGCTCAATCACGAACAAGATCGCGTTGATGCTAATCATTGCGCTCTTCGTCTCATTCGCCGCTATTTCGGCGGTTAGTTATTATACGGCTGAAAATAAAGTCGTAGAACTGGTCGGTCAAACCCAAGATCAAATCCTAGACGATGTTAAAATAACGACGAATTCGTTTTTTAACGATCATCTTGAGATACTGGGTAAAATCAGCTCAAGGCTCGAAAAATCAGTCGGCGACGATGATGAGATAATGGCTAAGGTTGCGCTAGAAAAGGAGTTTGCGAGTTCGTATATCAAATACGTGTATTTCGCTAAAGAAAACGGCGACTTTTTCCAATCAGACGGCAAAAGAACGACCGTAGCGGACAACTACGACCCAAGGACTAGGGGCTGGTATCAAACCGCCGTAAAGGAAAACAAAGCGGTATTTTTAGAGCCTAGAACGACGTCTACGGGCGATTTGGTTATAACATTCGTAACGCCGATAAATAAAAACGGTAAATTTATGGGCGTAGCCGGCATAGACGTAGACGTAAAGGATCTTGGCGAAAAGATAATTGCGATGGGTAAAACCGACTACGGTTACGTACTTTTGATGAAAGGCGACGGATTGATTTTGCTGCATCCCGACCTTTCTAGCATAGGTAAGGTTAGCACGGCTAGTAAAACCGTAGCCGAAGGCTATGCGGCTAAAAAGTTTGATAATAACGGCTTGATCGCTTACGTAAATACGAGCGGTCAAAACGTAACGGCTAAAGTAATCCCTATAAACGATGAAGGCTGGCTAGCAGTAGCGGCTATAGGCGCGGATACCTTCTCGTCAAATACCTTGCCGCTTTTGCGCACTCAGCTCATTTTAGCGACTATATTTATCATAGCTCTTAGCGCATTTGTTTATATATTGCTCAAAAAATCCTTAAGCCCGATAAAAACCATCCAAGAAAGACTGGAAGATACGTTTAAATTTATCGCCCACGAAGCTCCTGCTCCGCAAAAGCTAGCCGTAACCGCTAGGGACGAATTTGGCGTCATGAGCTACGCGATAAACGAAAATATCGATAAGGTCATCGCCGGTATCAAAAAAGATAGCGCCCTAATTGAGGAGATGAACGGCATCGCAAATCTCATGATAAAAGGCCACATGGGAGCCAGCATAAAATCAGACCCGAACAATCCGGCTCTAGTGCAGCTAAAAGACTTGCTAAACCGCTTTTTTAGCTCCATCTCGTCAAATTTAAAAGGTATAGCCGCGGTACTAAGCTCGTATAACAAAAACGACTATACGCCTCGCATAGAGCTAAAAGACGATATAGAAAGCGATCTGCGCGATATGATGGTGGGCTTGCAAAGCGCGGGAGACGCCGTAAGTAATATGCTAAGAGAAAATCTAAAAGAAGCTCAAATGCTAGAAGAAAAAGCTAAAATCCTAGCAGAATCTATGAGAACCCTAACCGACGGAGCTCAAAAGCAAGCAGACTCTATCCAAGAAAGCGCCGCCGCGATCGAGCAGATGAGTAGCTCGATGAATGCGATCAGCCAAAAAGCACAGGACGTAACCCGCCAAAGCGAGGAGATCAAAAACATCATCGTCATCATCCGCGATATAGCCGATCAGACGAATTTACTCGCTCTAAACGCCGCTATCGAGGCAGCAAGAGCGGGCGAACACGGACGCGGCTTTGCCGTCGTGGCCGATGAGGTTAGAAAGCTAGCCGAACGCACGCAAAAATCGCTCGGCGAGATCGAAGCTAACGCAAACGTACTAGCCCAAAGCATCAACGAGATGAGCGAGAGTATCAGAGAGCAAAGCGAGGGCATAAATATGATAAATCAAAGCGTAAGCCAGATAGACGATATAACCAAACAAAACATCGGTATCGTAAGCACCACGAACGAAATCACCTCTCAAATCGACGATATGGCTAAAACGATAGTCGCAGACGTAAGGAAAAATAAATTTTAATCAAGCCGAATTTGGCTCTGGCGGGCTTTGTTGTAAATTTAGCCCGCCTTTAATCTTTCTTTATAGAGCGCATTTTGTAGAAAATAAAATTTCAATCCCGCAAAGATATCCGTATAATAAAAAGAGTCCAAAATAACTTATTTCAACGGTTTTTAATACTAAGTTTCTTGTGCAGTTTTTATATGCAATGCCTAAAGGCTCTCTTTAACCTAAGCTCAAACCAAGGAGTATTTGGTCTTATTGAGTTAAGATTTTTTAATCTACTATTAAATTAGATATCTTCGTAGCTTACGGCCATTGCACCGGTAATTGGGGCGACAGTTATAGTAGCTTTTTGATGCCTTGTTTGGACTGTAATTACGCAAGGAGATTGATAAAACGCACTGTTTATTGCATCATTACCATATCCTCTTGCTAAATTTCTAGGATCTAATATACGACCGTATTCGTCAAAACCTATCTGATGCATTGGATCTGGCTGATAAACGACAGGGCAGTCGATATCGGCATATGTTACGCCGTATTTTTTATCTAAAACTCCTTCTATATCTCTTCCTATTTCACTTTTACTTATTACATAACTATTACTGCTTACTCTAATTCTCCAACGCTTCGTATACCAATCCGGATCAGTTGGATCAAATGTATTATCTTGCATCGCTAAAAGCTGAGTCTTTCTAACGGCAGTCATGATGTCGTCTACGGCAGAGCCTAACTGATCCCGGTCTAGTCTAGGCAAAGCGGCTAAAGCTAAAATACCTACCGCGACTATAACAATGACGAGTTCTAGCATCGTAAACGCTTTTTTAAATTTAGATGATTTTTTGTTTATATAACGCTCTGTCTTTAGGCAATCACTAATTCTACTCATATCTATTCTTTTTAAATGGTTTTTAAGCTGATTTTACAACTTTGATTATAAAATCAAGCTAAATTTAATTTCAAATTTGATATTTTTGCCGTATACAATCTTAGCTTAAAGGAATTTGGATTGAAAAACTTTTTGCAATCTATCTTTATACTCGCCGCTTTTACCGCCGTCCTCTTTTATCTTTCGTATTTGGGAGTTAAATTTGATAAATTTGGCTCAAGCCCAGTGCCGACGGGTTTTACTATTACCCCAGACACCAAAATAGACCCGAACTCCGAGCTAGCTAAATACGTAACGCAAGAGGAAGTGGACGACTTTGCTTTTAGATACTGGGATATAGACGAATACGAGGAAAACAACGCCACTCTTAACGCTTTAAGAAATTTGCTGAGGCTAAAAGATACGGATAAGATTTTAAATTTTATGACAAGAAACGGGCTTGGCGCCGACGTAAAGATGAAGGCAGGCACTACGCCGCTGATGTACGCTAGCTTTTATGGCGACGAAACCACGGCAAAAAGACTCATGGAGATGGGCGCAAACGCTCATGAGAAAGATAACTACAAACTCTCGCCCCTAGCATACGCCATAGAAAACAACTCTACAAAGACCGCTAAGCTGCTGCTCGATAGCGGGGTTAAATTTAGCAATAAAGAAAAAATTCAAAGGTACTTAAAAGCGCCTCAAAACGATAGGATAAAAAGCTTGACTATCGACGGAGATAATATATTTGTAGAGTACGAAGTAAAATACGGCCAGAAAAATGAAGGCTCAAAAGGCTGGATATTGCCTTTTGATTATATTACCTTTGGCAACTTTACCGAGATGCTACAAATACTATTTAGTATGGGGTATTTTGACGAGAACGGCAACTATTTTAAAGATATGGAATATATGCCAAACTACGAGCCTATGCTAAATTTGCTACTAGACAACAACGTTTCTAACCTACTAAAGAGGAGCTAAAAGAGGCGTATGAAAAGTGTTATAAAAGTTATAGATGGCACGTTGATACGTGGAAAAAAGAAATAGACAAAAATCAGACCATACCTTTATTGATACGTATGTCTATAGAAAATGGAGAGCGGTATTGTCCAGATAAAGATGAGACATTTGGCGACACTCACACATTTATGTACTGGGCAAACGAAAAAAATAAACTTAAAAATATGATAAACTTTTGGGATGGCTTAAAAAATAATCCATCCAAAGTAATCTATATCGATGCCAACATAAGCAGTCAAGACAAAGAAAAATTAATATCTAATAAACTAATACAAAAAAGAAGGAGCAAAGATGCCGCAGAGCGATAACAACGCAACGATAAATAACGATGAGCTAAACCTAGTCGTAGAAGAAGCATCTAAAGAGATAGCGGACTTATACGTTAAATTCTTCGGGCTTGATTTTGCAGGAGAGATTTAGATACGTAACCGCGGCAAAAGGCTTGTTTGTAAGCCTGTAACCGCGATTTTGCGTAGATAAATTTACCGACGGCAAAGGGCCGCGTGCGCGACGCCATAAGCTCGCAAAGTAAAATTTGAGCCGTAAATTTAAGCTTTCTTGCCAGTATAAACTACTGGCTAAGCGCCTGTACTACATGATCCCAGCCAAGCGCCCTAGCGTAGTCTAGCGTGGTTTTGCCGTGGATATTTTTAGCGTTTTTATCAGCGCCCTTAGCGAGCAAAATCTCGACCGCCGTACGGTTGCCGGCTATTGCCTCGCGGTGGAGCATCGTATAGCCCTCATCGTCGGTCTGCGTTATCTCTTTTGGATTTTGGCTTAAAAACTTTTGCAACTCTTCTTTCATATTTACGCTCATCGGATGCTCGATGAGATTTTGCGGATGCGTATCTTGCTCGTAGGCTAGCAAAACTACGTCCGGATCGCCAAAATCTAGCCCCCATGCCTCGTCGTGTTCGGCGCGCTCGTCCTGACTCATAGCTTTACGCATGGCTTGCACGCTAAAGCCGCCGTATGCTCTACCGTCTACCGCAAACATCCAGTCGCTGATTTGCTCTAGCGGCACCGCGACTTCGTCGCCGCTTGCGACGCTAGTTAGTATGCCTGGGTCGTTGGCTAGCACGCCGTAAACGTGCTCGCCGTCAAAATACACGTCGTTTATCCACATATGCTCGACCTCCGTATGGCCGCCGATATCTTGCGAAAAGGCGACTTTGACGCAAGCAAAGTCAAGCGCCGGGATAATGCGGTGATTTTCCCAGTATAGCTCGCGCCAAAAGTACCCAAAGCTCTCTCTAGCCCGCCTAAAAGCCTCTAGCATCGCCGCATCTTCGCCGTCTGCATAAAACACAGGCTCGTTTTCTTCTTTGTTTGCGCCTTTGCCGTTTTTCGCGTCCGTCTCGCCGCCAAATATCTTTTTAAATAGTCCCATATTTTTCCTTTAACTTTAGTTTGTATTTATTTAAATTTACCGCAAAACCCTCGCGTAAATTCGCCTATTTTTGTCCGCCCGTGCATCCAAGGCTATGGGGGGGGGTGCGAAGGAAATGCAAATCGTCGCGTCTTGATTTAAAAAACGAGTCGCGAATGCTAAAGCCGTTTTTGGACTTTTCGTTTGTATCCATCGTCTGCTCCTTTCGTTTGTTTTTCTACTTTTTAGCGCGTTTGGCTTTGCTTTTTAGCTTAAATTTAGCGCCGCATTTTTGAGCTCTTATCGCTTTGTCTGCGGCGATTGATATAATTTTAGCCGCGAAATTTTAAGCTAATTTTACAAAACCGCTTCGTCTAAATTTAAGCGTTAGATTTTTGCCGCTTTGCACCTGCAAAACAGCTATGCATTCTAGCTGATTTAGTATGATTTTGCGCGCTTGTTAGATTTAACCGCAAATTTAGGCTAAATTTTAGCTTGTTTATCCGCTTTGCCTATGGTGCAAAATTTATCTGCAAATTTAGCCGACGTTTTTAAATTTAGTTTGCGATTAGTCGCGAAATTTAGTCGCAAAATCTCTCGTCGGTGCGATTTTGCTTGCGTTTTTTAAAAAATTCTTCTTTATTTTTAGGATCCGCAAAATACTCGTCTTGCTTTTTCAGACTTTTTTCTAGTAAGCCTTCAGCATTTTTGAGCGCGGCTTTGCGATCTTTAAATTTAGACGGGAATCGCTCTAAAAACACCGCCTCGTAAGGGTGAGCTTTCGTCCATTCGTTTGCCCGTAAAACGGCGGCTCGTTGCTTTCTTAGATCGCAAAAGGCGTAGGGATTTATCACGTCGCCTACAAGCTTAACGAAGGCTAAATTTACGTCCATAGTGGAGGCAAATACCGGGTCTTTAACGTCTAAGGCTTCGGTAAAAACGATGAATCTATTTTTGCCGGCATAAAACCAAAACGTCGCCTCGTCCTTTAGCCCCAGATCAAAGGAGCGCGCGGCAACCGTCATTAGCGTGCTAGGCGCGACTAGCCCCGGCGCGTCCTCGATGATTTTTATCGCCTTTTGCAGACTTTCTACGTTATTTTCCATGAGTAGGCCGTCTATCGCATCGTAAACGCGTACGTAATTAGGCACGCCGCCGCTTGCTGAGTAGAGATTTGAGACGTAGATGTCGACTGAATTTACTTTTTGGGGCACATCGTCGGCCGTTTGCGATACGAATTTAGCATTTTTGCTCGGCGTAAAATTTAACGCATCTGCCCTAGGCATCGGCATCGCTGCGTATCCTTGCGCGTTTATTAGCGTAAAAGCAAGCGAGGCCGCAAGTGCGGCGGATAAAATTTTACTCATATTTTTCCTTTTTTAAAAATTACCGACCTAGCGCAAATGCCGAATGCAAGCGATAAATTTTAAACGCAAATTTGCACGGCAAAGAGCGCGCTAAATTTAGCCCAAATTTATAAAATCGTCGCCGATTTTATGAGCTTTGGATTAAAATTTACGCACAAGCAAACGACAAACCCGGGCCCAAACTACGGGTTAAATTTATAACCCTAGCACCGTTTTTAACAGCATATAAATGAGCGCCGCCGAGCCGCCTGCAATCGGTAGGGTGATGACCCATGCAAGCACGATAGGCTTGACCATCTTCCAGTTGGCGTCGCGGTTTAGGATGCCGATACCAAGCACCGCGCCGATGAGGATGTGCGTCGATGATACCGGTATGCCGAGCTTTGTGGCTAGCAGGATAACGGTACTGGCCGCTAGCTCGGCGCTAAAGCCCGTCGTAGGCAGGATCTCGGCTAGCTTGCTACCGATCGTGGCGATAACCTCTTTGCCTAAAAACCAAAGCCCGACCACGAGTGAGATACCAAACGTCACCATCGCGATGCCCGGCACCGGAGCGGTGGCGTTTATCGAGCCTGTTTTTAGCACGTCTAGGATCGCGGCAAACGGACCCACGGCGTTTGCGATGTCGTTGGCGCCGTGAGAAAATGCAAACGAGGAGGCCGTAAATATCTGAAACCACGAGAAAATGCGATTCGTGCTCTTTTCGGCATTGTCTTTTTTCATCACGTTTATCATCGCAAGCGTGGCGAGATAGGTGACTATGCCGATGACGCAGATAATCCAGATCGTGCCGATAAAACCTAGGTCTAAATTTAGATGCTCAAGCCCTTTAAAAAGCATCATCGATGAGATGATGATCGCGCCGATGCCGGCTACCATCGGGATGTGCTTACGCATGGCTTTTGACGTATCGATCTCTTTTTCGCGCTCTTTCATAGCTTTTATAGCGAGCTTGTATTCACTGCGTTCGCCGCTTTCGACGTCGTCGTCGTCAAGGACCGCGATCTTGCTTAGTATCCTTATCTGTTCGCTTTCGGGTTTTGTTTTTAGCTCTTGTAGATAGCGCTCTTTATAGGCTTTACGTTCGCGTTTTAGCACCTTTAGCTCTAGAGTAAATTTACGAGTCGGGATCAAAATTTTAGATTTTATGTAGCCGTAAATGAAGTAAGAAAGGATGCCTCCTAGCAGCGGCGAGATCACCCAACTAACGGCGATCCTACCTATCTCGCCCCAAGAAACCATAGCTAGCGCTTTATCTCCGCCCATCGTCGTAAAGCCCATCGTAAGCCCGGCTCCAACGATACCGCCAACGATCGAGTGCGTCGTGGAGATAGGCAACCCCTTTTTAGACGCGATAAATAGCCAAATACCCGAGCTTAAAAGCGCCGACATCATAATGAGCACGAAAAGCATCGGCTCCGTGCCCTCCTGCGGGAAGCTCACGATACCTTCTCGGATAGTTTTGGTTACCTCGCCGCCGGCAAATATCGCGCCGCTAAGCTCGAAAATAGCGGCTATAACTAGGGCTTGCTTTATCGTGACGGTCTTAGCGCCTACGCTCGTGCCAAAGGAGTTTGCGACGTCGTTGCCGCCGATGTTAAACGCCATAAAGATACCGAAAATACTAGCGATACTAAAAAGTAAAAAGTGATGAGTCGGGATATACTGGTAACCCCAAACGAAAAATCCGAATGCGGTGATTATAAAGATCGCAAATGCAAAGAGATTGTCGCTTCTCAAGCAAGTCCTTTTAAAAATGAATGGCTAATTATAACTATATTTTTCTTAAGCAAGCCAAATTTAGGCGGTTTTATTAGCTTTAAATTTTAGCTTCGTTATAATTTGCCCACTTGAATTTAAAGGAGAAAAAATGACGATTAGAGAGCAAATTTTAGAGGACATCAAGACTGCGATGAAAGAAAAAGACAACTTTCGCCGCGATACGCTAAGGCTCGTAAACTCGGTCATCAAGCAAGTCGAAGTCGATGAGCGCACCGAAATGACGGATGAAAAGGTGTTGCCGATCCTGCAAACTCAGATAAAACGCCGCATGGACTCTATCGAGCAGTATAAAAACGGCGGCAGGGACGATCTGGCGCAAAATGAGCAAAAAGAGATCGACATCATAAACGGCTATCTACCGAAGCAGCTAAGCGCGGACGAGCTAGAAGCTCAGATCAAAGAGATCATCGCGGGACTAGGAGCGGGCGCAAATATCGGCGCGGTGATGAAAGCGGCCAAAGAAAAAATCGGCGCTAGAAGCGACGGCAAGAGCATAAGCGAGTGCGCAAAGAGGTTGCTAGGCTAAATTTACATTTAAATTTGACCTAATTTGCTTTGAAATTTGATCAAATTTAAAGTGAGGGCAGGCGAGCGTCGCTTGCCTTTGCTTTTTGTTAATTTTGTCAAAAATTAAAATGCTTAAACGGCGGGCGCAAACTTATTATATTTCATGACTTACAGTTTTTTAGTAGGCGCATTTTGTACGTCGTTTCTAAGGTAAATTTAGCGAATTACGGTGTTCTTGCCTTTAATAAATTTTGAGATTTTACGCAGGTGCTTTTGACGTGCCGTTGTTAGCGATTTGGCGCGATTTCGGTAAATTTAGCAGCTAGCCATACTTTGGCTTTTGTTTACGCTTGTTAAATTTAGCGGTTGCGCTTATCTGTGAATTTTTATAAAAAGCTTTCAAATTTTAGGTATAAAATAAGCTAAAACGCCGATTGCGGGACTATTTGACCGAGCTTAGCTTCAAGTCTTGGTGAACGGAAATTAGTTTTTGTCTTTATATTTTGATCAGTATATTTAATGCGTGCCGTCTTTAAATCAGCCGAAGTTAGCGGGTTTTGGATTTGAAATCCGGTTAAATTTAAAGTTGGTAAAATTTCCAGCCGTTTTTGAGTTTTGTATTTAAAATTTGCGACTTTGTATTTGATTTTTGGTTAGGTCGGTAAATCTTGCGACTTAAATTTTGGAGAGAACAGCGATGTTTTTTAAAAGTTTTTAACTTAACTATATTTTTAAAGAGCGCAAACATAGCGAAGTAGATATGCTAAAGCGCGACGGCAAAGAGTTTATATTCCTGCTATGCTAAGCGAGTTAATTGCCTATATTATGAGAGTTTCTCGATATAGCGCGCTTTATTAGCGGCAAATAAAGCAAAGCTAGCAGAGAGCCGTGACTTGCTTTGTCGCTACAAGCAGACAAAGGCATGTAAATATAGATTAACCAAATTTAAAAGTAACTTCTCAAACATAGCACAATGATAACGCTAAGTAAAAGTAAATTTCACGCTTCATCTAAAGAACGTATTTTGCTTTATGCGGCTTAGCTATGGATGTAGAGAGGCTGGGTATATGGCAACACCAAAGATACAAAATAAGCAAAGCGCTTGCGATGAAGTTTTGATAAAATGGCTCGCGTTATTTTAAAACCTATAAGAGTTATAAGTAGTAAGATGAAGTAGCGGCTAAGAATCCGTTTAAGATTATTTAGCGCAAATTGGATGCTTGGCGACATTTGCTGTATATAGGCTTGAAATTTAAGCCAAATGACTTAAATTTCAAGGTTTTTTATTTGGCGCTTTCTTCTATAGCCAAGTCTATGATTTTAAATATCTCGCCGCTTGCTTGCTTGACTTTGGTAAATCTATCGACGAATTTTTGGATATCTTTTATGTCGTATCCGTTCTTTGACTCTTCTAGATTTGCCATCACTAGGTCGCTGATTTGTGTTGCCGGTACGCTAGCTTTTTCAAAGCTTTTTGAGTTTGCGAAATACGGCGCGGCGCTCTCATACCATGCGCTTAAATTTTGAACCTGTCGCTCCATATTTTCATCATATCCTCTTTCGTTTATAACGTTAGAGTAAGCTGTTTGCAAATACGTTACGTGGTTAATCTTACCGATGATGCCGATGGTTTTATTTTCTACGTATTTTGAAATTTTTGCGCTCTGCGTCGCGCCCTGGCTAAAGACGTTTACGGCATCTTTAAATTTAGCTACGCTTACATTGGCTACTTGCGCTATTTGCGTGATTTTGTTGGAATTTTCGTTTAAATCGTTTGTTTGTTGCTGAAGCGTTTGGATGTTTATACCTATCTCGCTAGTGGCTTTTTGCGTATTTTCGGCTAGTTTGCGTACTTCGTCGGCGACGACGGCAAAGCCTCTACCGTGTTCACCGGCTCTAGCGGCTTCTATAGCGGCGTTAAGAGCAAGTAAATTCGTCTGCTCGGCGATATCTTTGATTAAATTTACAACCGAAGAAATCTCCTCGGTTCTATGCGTTAAATTTCTAATAGCTTCCGTAGACTGGGTTATCAGGAGTTCAAGGTCGCCCATATTAACGCTTAGCTCGCTTACCGCAGACATACTTTCGTTTGCCTTAGACGAAGTATCTTGCGCCATAGTAGCTATTTGAGTTAGATTTTTAATGCTTTGATTTAGGTCGTTTTGTACTTCCAAGATACCGTCGTTACCGTTTCCTAGTTCGCTAAATTTCTCCGAAAGCAGACCTCTTACCTTGCCTTTTTGCCCGGCTTTTATGCCCTCTACGCCCTCGCTCATCGAAACGGCGTTGCTTTTAAAAAGGCCGCGAAAACCTTCCGTAAAGATATTCCTATATGTTATTCCGTTTTCTGCAGATTTTACGCAGGTTCCCATTTCTCGCTGTAAGGCTTCGATTTGATCAAGTAAATCGTTTATTCCAAGAGCGATTTTACCGATCTGCGAATTTGGGTCGATTTGTAAAATTCTAGGTTCTAAAAAGCCGTTTCTAGCCTGCTCGACTACGTTTAAAATTTCATCGTAATTTACTTTTTCTTTCTTAAAAAACATTTTCTTCCTTGGTTTATAGTCTTTGCAAGTTATTCATTAGCTCATCGTAACTTTTATTTTTTTCTTGCAATATGCTATCAAGAAGTTTTGATGAAGCGTCCATTCCGCCGTTTTTTTCGGCTTCTAAAAGTTGCTTATAGAGCGGTATAATAACATCTAGCGCTTTTGGATTTGGCTTACGGCGAACAGAATAATAACCGATAATTTCGCCTTTTTGATCCAAGGATGCGGTTACGTTGGCAAATACCCAGTAAAAAGAACCGTCAAAGCTTTTGTTTTTAACATAAGCAAAAACTTCTTTTTTATTTTTTACATACTCCCATAAAATTTTAAACACTATGCGAGGCATATCAGGATGCCTTACGATGTTGTGAGGCTTACCGATAAGCTCATTACCTTTTGCTCCTACTATTTGAGCAAAAGGTACGTTGCAGTATATTATCCTGCCCTTGGTATCTGTTTTAGAGACCAAAAAAGCATCGCTATTAACCTGTCTTTCCTGAAAGTTTTGTTGCATTAGCTTTCTTCCTTTTTCCTATTTCTTATTTGCGACCCTGAACCGCATTTCCAAGATCCCACATAGGCATAAATATACCAAGAGCCAAGAGTATAACCATGGCCGCCATAAATAAAAGCATAATAGGCTCTATATAGCCTGATATATTATCTACTAGGTCACTAAATTTGGCTTTATAATAATCCGTTACTTTTTCAAGCATTGCGTCTATCGCGCCGCCTCTTTCGCCTGCGCTTAGCATCTGAATAAGCATACTCTCGTAAAGTTCGGTATCTCTCATAGCTTCCGTTAGCGATATACCTCTTTGGACGGCTATTTTTATGGTTGCGAGCTTATCGTGTATTTCTTGGTTATCAACCGTCAATGTCGCTGTTTCTAAAGCCTCCGCTATCGGAATACCGGCTCTAACTAGTTCTGTAAAAATTAGGTTAAATCTATTCATGGTAGAATAAAATATGATTTTATTTATTAAGTACACCTTTAATAAAAATTTATCAAAGCCATACTTAAACTCTTGATTGGTTTTATACAGATGCTTCATAATGAAAATAGTAGCTATAAGACCAATTAACATATAAAGACCGTAATTACTAAGAGCGCTTTCTATACCGAGTAGTATAATAGTCGGGGTTGGCAAATCTGCTCCAAGCTGCTCAAAAATCTCTCTAAATTTAGGTACGACATACATCATAAGTACTATAAAGGCAATGGCCATAGCCGACATTACGGTTATGGGATATCTCATAGCTTTTTTAAATTTTCTCTGATTTTCCCAAATCTCTTGTAATATATCAGATAGTTTTTGTAAAGACTCCGACATATTACCGGTATTTTCACCTAGTTTTATCATGGCTATAACTACGTCGCCTAGTTGATTTTTAAATTTCATAATAGCGTCGGTAAGGCTTTGTCCTTGGTTAAGATCGTCGTTTAGCGTAGTAAATATCGCCTTTAGTTTTTTATCCTCGGTGGACTTTGCTACCTCTTTTATGCTATCATGGATTGAAATTCCGGCATTTGTCATAACGCTTAATTGTCTAAAAGAAGCAATTAGATTATTTATCTTTATCTTTGAGCCACCCAAAAAGACGGACATCTTTTCTACTAAATCTCCAAACTGTTCTTGAATGGGAACATTTTTCGTTTCTCCGACCTTTACGACCACGCCGGCATTCCTAGTTTTTGCTATGGCTTGCGCCTCGCTTTTATTATTAGCCTTTAGGGTCATCTTTTGCCTACGACCGTTAGCCATATATTCTACTTCAAAAAATTTCATATTTTAGCCACCCTAAATACTTCATCTATCGTTGTAACGCCCCTAGCTGCTCTTATGATTCCATCTTTAAACATATCTATAAAGTGTTCCCTGTATGCAACTTCTTTAATAGCTTCTTTTGTTGTACCGTTTGCTATCATTGCTGAAATGGTATCGCTTATAGGTAAAACCTCGCTTATCATTTCTCGGCCCATATATCCGGTTTGAGAGCATTGATCGCAACCTACATGTTTGTAAAACTGATATTCTTGCGGTAAAAAGTCTTTAAACTGTTCTTGTAAATTTGAAGGTAAAATCGTCTTTTGTTTGCAGTTTGGACATAATTTTCTTACAAGTCTTTGAGCTTCTATGGCTACCAACGCTCCGCTAATAAGATAAGGCTCTATACCCATATCTGCTATTCTAGTGACCGCGCTTATTGCATCGTTTGTATGCAGCGTTGAAAATACTAAGTGACCGGTTAATGCGGCTTGAATAGCTATGCGAAGAGTTTCCTGGTCTCTGATCTCGCCTATCATTATAATGTCGGGGTCTTGTCTTAAAATAGAACGAAGAGCAGCAGCAAACGAAAGACCGACTTTTTCATTGACGTGGACTTGTTGAATCATGTTTAGTTGATATTCCACCGGATCTTCAACTGTAATGATCTTAGTCTCTACGCTTTTTATATCGTTTAGGGCTGCATATAGCGTAGTCGTTTTACCTGAGCCGGTCGGACCGGTAACTAATATAATACCGTACGGCGCCTTCATTGCTTTGTTAAATTTCTCAAAAGTGGCCGGATGCATACCTAAATTTTCAAGGCTTATTAGTACTTTTGACTTATCTAGAATACGTAAAACTATACTTTCACCATGTAAAATAGGTAATGTAGAGATACGAAAATCGTATTCTTTGCCTGCTACTTGAGCTGAAAATCGTCCGTCTTGCGGCTTTCTACGCTCTGCTATATCCATATTAGAAAGTAGCTTCATACGCGATACCAAAGGAGGAAATAGGTCTTTGTCAAATATAAAAAGCTCGGCTAGCATGCCGTCTATACGACCTCTGACGACGCAGTTTGTCGTAGTAGCTTCTATATGTATATCGCTTGCCCTACTAACGATAGATGTTCTTAGGATAACTTCAATAAGTTTTAAAATACCAGAACTATTTTCGTCGGCATTACCGCCGACAACCGTCGTAGATGAAAGTTCTTTTCTGATTTCTGCTACGATACCTTTGACGCTATCGTTTAGCTCGACTTTGCTAAGATATTTGTCTATCTTGGCAGGATCTGCGATAACGGTTTTTAGTAGCTTTCTGTTAAATATAGACTGAAGCCTATCTTGGGCTGACATATCAAATGGATTTTTAAAGGCGACATATACCGCAATTTCATCTTCTTTGACAGGAAGGGCTTCGTGCGTTTTAAGTTGCGTCAATGGTGCTTTTTCACAAAGCCTATAATCTATGTCCACATTATCTAACTCAATATACTCTAATTTAAATTTAGAAGCTATATATTTTAGAAAATCTTTTAAATTTACTGCAAAATTTTCTGTTATTTCATTGATATTTAATCTTTGTTTTTTATACAATTCACCTAAGATATCGTAGACGAGTTCGTCTTTTAAGTCTGGTATTTCTTGGTGGATTATTGTTTCAAAATCATCTTTTTCTTTTAGCTGCATTGTGATATTTTGATACTGAGCATTAGATATTAGTTCATTTTTTTGCGCAGTAGATAAAAATATTTCATAAACTTTCTTCACTAAAAAATATCCTTTTGTTTTCTAAAATAAAAATACGTTAAGCAAGATACTGCATAAATTTTACAGTGCAGTATCGTCTTCTATTTTTTTCATTAAATCTTCGATATTGGCAGAATTTGCCTTATCGTTATAAATTTTTAAAACACTTATGGCATCGTTTTTTTGCTTAAGATTATATTTAGATTTAGCAAATATAATCCAGCTCTCTTCATTATTGCTATCTAATTCATTAGCGATTAGAGCCCATTTTTCACTATTTTGATAATCTTTTGTACTGTAGTATCTTTTTGCTATTAAGACGGCTATGTCTGAACTGTTAGCTTTATCAAATTTTGCCTTTAATTCATCGACTGAAACTTCTGAGGTAGATGACTGTATTTGAAATTTGTTAATGCCTTGCCCGTTTGATGTACTTTTTGATGAAAAGGAACCATCAGAATCAAAATTTATCTTTTCTTCCGTAGGTGTTTTTATAGCAACTTGTTTACCACCTATATTTCTAGCTGCTGAAAAACTAGCGATAGAGTCTGTGCTACTTGGCAAATCATTGACATTTACCCAGCCATGTTGTTCTTCTTGCGGATCGATATCTCCAGATATACTGACATTGCTATTTTGCTTTTCAGGCAGGTTTTCATTTATACCAAAATTGTCCGAATTTAAAAGAGTATTATCTGATGGGTCTAGATTCCTCTTTTGTTCGTTAATCTCTGAATGTTTAGAGTTTTTACTTGGCTCTTTAATTTCGTTACTTATAGCACTACTGGCAACGCCGCTAACCAGTGAATCCTTTAGTAGATAAAATGTAAGCGATGATACCGATACGGATATAGCAAGCACGGCGGATACTGCGTAAATATAAGTTTTTTTATCTTTAAACTTAAACTCTTTTCTTTTCTTGTCATAGGCTCTCCATCGCCTTTCTAATTCCAATACCTCGTATGTCTCAAGCATCTATAAGCTCCGATTTAATGGCTGCCATTTCTATTATTTTAGTTACCATCGTATTGCCTCCTATTATAGTAGGTTGATTTGCGTCAAAATACTCGTAAAGTTCAAAAATATTAAACATAAGCTTATTTAACATCCTTAAATTACCCTCGCTTAAACTATTTAAAATTTCAAACTGACTTTCCGTAAATTTTGAAAAAATATAATAAAACTGATTGTTTTGAAATTTATTCTCTAAATAAACTTTCATCTCGCCGACGTCAACAGACCCCATTTCGATATTTTCCCATACTCTAGTCTTAAAATAATCTCTTGAAAGTATATCTTTGTCTATATACTCATGCGTAGCAAATAAAAATTTAAATAATCCGCTATCTGACATTATGCGAATCTTCTCCAGTAAAATTTCTGGATATAACTGAGATTCATCTAGTATGACTACTACCGGTTTTCTATCTTGCACGTCATCTGTTTTTGCTTTGTATATTTTAATAAATTGCTCGTAACTCTCTATCTTTTCTTGAGGTTCCTTTTTAAAAATTCCTTCGTATAGCGACGTTACAAATTCTGCTTCATTGAAAAAAGGATAAGGGAAAAAAACTATATCGCCTTGCTCTTTTAGATCTGAAACTATCTTTTTTAACAAAAAGGTTTTACCACACCCGGGCTTACCGTAAAATACGATAAGCTTTATCGGTTTTTGCAATAAATCCAAAATTTTCTTATATGCTACTATAGACTTATCCAAATTGATATAGTCTGATTCTTGCCCTATATCGGCAAAAATATTTTTTATAGTAGTATATTTGTTACCGCTCATATATCGACCTTGAAAATCCCAAATCTTTTAGTGATTGATTTATCGGCGTCGGATTTGATATATCAACTATTCTTGGGGTTATTATAAAAACGAGCTCAGTAGTTCTCAAGTTATCTTTTGTGCTCTTAAAAGCATTTCCGAGAACTGGAATATCTCCTAAAAAAGGAACTTTGGTATTTTCTTTGCCTTTGGATTGGGCTATAAGACCTCCTAAAACAATAGTATCGCCACTATTAACCTGTACTACTGTTGAAAGTTTTTTCTGTACAGTATCTGGAGCTATTTCACGTATGGCGGTACTTTGTCTAGTATCGTCTTCATTGTATTTAAAACTACTTAATGACGGGTTTATTCTAAGCATAATCTTATTGTCGTCTGAAACTTCAGGTAGAATATTTAGTAATATACCTATAAATACAGAATACTGCTTATATGTAACGGTAGTTCTACCGTTTAGGGAGTTATTGTTTTGACTTTCTTGCTGGACTCGATAGTTTACATTATCGCCTACGGATATTAACGCTTGTTGATTGTTTAGTGTTGTAATTTTAGGGCTTGATACTATCTTTGTACGTCCGTTAGTTTCGAGGAAATTGAGTACGCCATCTAGGTTAAAGTTAAATCCGGCAATCAAATTCATACTTTGAGAAAAACCGCCTCCAAGACCATTCCCTCTATTTGACCAAAATAGATCATTTGCTGGTATTAAACCATAAGTTCTACTCAATGTAGTTGTAGGATTTCCATTGGCATCTTGTCCTACTGTTTCTGTTACCCCAGTTGTAACTGGACGGTTATATAGTCCAGTTTTAAATCCTATATTAAATTTACTCCAATCTACGCCTTTTGTGTAGCTATTTGCAAGTTCGACAGATACTATTGATACGTCAATCACTACCTGTTTTTTTAGCCTTTCTTGTATATCTTTAATGTATTCGGAAACCCTCCTTAACTGAGCCGCAGTACCAGTGACCGTTACTAATCCGGCATTTGCATTAATTACAGGATCTGGTGCAACTATACTTTCTGTAGTATTGTTTAGGATGGCTTTTATCTCTGTGTCAAGCTTTTCCCAAAAATCAAATTTTTCCGTAGTTTTTATAATATTATCAAGCTTGCCACCGCCACTGCCAATATCTCCAGCAGCTTGATCCTCTTGCTCTTCTCCAACTTCTGTGGGTGCTGAATCAACAGATGCTTTTGTTATTGCGGTACCTTCTCTAATAGAAGTTATGTAATCGATCTTAAAAGTCTTTGTTTGAAGGGAAGAAATTTTTAACACATCTTGAGAAAATGTATAGCTCATATCTTTTTCAGATAACAATAAAGCAAAAATTTCATTTAGTGTTTTATCCTTTATATTTACGCCAAATATTTGCTCGCCTATTGCATCTTTTGCAAACTGATCTTTTGATACGATACTAAAATGACACATATCTGAGAGCTGAGTTAATACTTCTTGTACTGTAACTTGCTCGTTTATTTTAAGATTAAATACTCTATTATCGCAGCTACCAGCGTTAAGTGAAGATAACGTTAATGCCGTAAATATAGATATAGGTATGATTCTATTTAATTTTAATGATAACATTTTTGTTTTCTCCTTTTTTTAAATTTAAGTCTATTTTCTGTTCCTTATTTGCCAGGACAACACTTGTTCCTTTGATTACAGACAGTTCATATTCGCCTATTTTATCTTTTACGTAATACCATTTTCCGTTAATTTTTGCTTTATTATTAAATAAAGCTTGTAGTTCAAATAGGCTAGCTGTAGAGTTGCCTTCAGAATCATATGTAACGGATTTTGTTTTGAGAAAAGGATCCGATAGCTTATTTAAATCAGAAGCATCAAGCCCCCTTCTCTCTTTATTTATAGCTGCAAATTTATCTTCATATCCCTCAATCTCACTTTGGGCGTCACTGGCAAAAGATGCTAAATTTGCTAACAATAGTAAAGTAATACCGTATGCTTTCATTGATATTTTATCCCCCATACATATACTCCTAGATTACCCTTAAGTTTTCCGTTTGTAGAATTGATGTCAATATTGCTCACATCAACAACCAGTTTTGATTCTTCAATGGCATTAATATATCCTACTATGTCTTTAAAGCCCCCGTCTACTGATATGTTTATATCTAGCATTTGCTCTATTTTTTCGGCACTAGGCTCCTTAAAGGTATTTGATATTTTTGTTATTTTTACATTATTTTTATTAGCTAGCAAAGCTAGATTGTCTAAAAAGTCAGCCCAGCTTTGTTCGCTAAATATTAGGTAAGATAACTCTTTTAGCTTATCATCAAAGTATTGATTCATTTTTTGCGTATCTGCGAGTTTTATTTGCAATTGTTTAATGCTATTTTTTTCTTGATTTATTTTGAAATTTCTATCGTTATTTCTATCGTTATTTAAACTTAGGCTATCAAGCTTACTATTAACTTCATTTAGCTTGGTTGTTACAGAACTATTTTCAGACATTGCGTTGTCGTGGTACTCTTGTGCATATGGCATGATTGCATAGTATATAACGACTCCGCTAAGTATTAGACTTGCAAGAAGCATTACGGAAACTTCGCTCGGTTTCTTATTATCGAAATAGTTATCGATTTTTGTAAAAATATTATCATTTCTCATTATTTTATCTTTATAGTAACATTTGTTTCATATGAAGGAACGCCGTATTTTTTATCTAGAGATATCTCTTTTGTCGTTATAGAGTATTTATCTGAATTACTAATATTTTGTATAAGTTCAGTCAGTTTTTTCTCATCCTTACTAACTAGCATAATCTTCATATCTCTATTTGAATTCACTATCTTGGCTGTTTGTATATCTTTGTTGTTTATTAGATTACTAAGTTCAAACAAAACTATACTTTTCATAGGATATTCTACTTTTTTATTATAAATTTCAGAGATCGTATTTTTTCTAAAATTCATCTTTTCTTCTTCTAGCCCGATATTTGCGATTATATTGTTTTTTTCTTGTTGCAGCCTTGCTAGCTCTGCCTCTATCCTCTCTAAGTCTCTCTGGTTGACTTCGAGCTCGCTTCTTTTGTCAGCAGTATCTATATCTGTTATCGTAGCAAAAACGTAAAGATATATTGGCCAAGCTATACCGCCTAAAATACCCAGCAGAGAATACATTATTAGCTTACCACTACTGCGCTGGAATAACGGAAGCGGCCTTAAAAAATTTGAAAAGTTGAAGCTATTGTCGCGTGTCTCTTGATAGTACTGCGCATTAACTACTAAGATTTCATTTAGGGTACTGGCTTGAACTTCTTTTGAGTTTATGGCTACTGAAACATTAAGGTTGCTTGCGATTAAGCCAATTTTTTCTTTAATGCATTCGCAAAAATCTCCCATCGGGACATCTGAGACTATATATAAATTTGATACATTGGCTCCGCCGAATCTATTTAAACTATCAATTACATCGCTAGTATAATAAATTATCTCATCAAAAATTTCTACTATAAAGGACTTATTTCTTTCGTTTGGCGTATTTGTGCCGTCTTTTATGATATTAAAAAAAGAACTATCGTTTAACTTATCGCCGCTTAAGGTGGAAAATTTTTCGCTGATAGTTCTTGATGAGTATCTAAACGGCCTTGATTGTGCATATTCTCCGTTTTGATATACGGCTATAAATGCATCATCTTCTTGCATTACTATAAATGCATCTACGTTTTGAGCCGATAGTATATTTTTCTTATACAGCGCCTCAAAAGCCAAAGGAGCGGCTACTACATAGTCAATATATGGTATTTTTTTGACAAATAGCGACAATAGTTTATCACCCGATAATACGTCTAATATAAATACATTGAAAATTTTATTTTCGGACGAAACTCCGTTAAATTCGTTATATACTATTTTATACTCGGCTGCCGGATCCAAACTAAATAACTCATAGGCTTTAATAGTGATTAAATTTGATACGTCGTCTTCTTCGGTTGAGGACGGTATCTCTACATTTCCTACAATAAGATCTTTATATTTTATGTATGACACAAAATAGCTATTTTTATTAGCTTTGCTTAATTCCACGGGTTGAATTTTGTTGTCGGAAAAAGCAAAAGATGTTTGCAAGTATGGATCATACGCGACTATTGCCGGAGTAGCGTTTTTACTTTTTGCCATTTTTATCCTTCCTTTATCTGCGACTTGCTTCAAATTTAGCCACTGCTAAATCATAGACAAATCACATATGTATTATATCATAAAAAGTGACGCAACTTAACAAACGTTTATAAAATATTCAAGCTTTTTATAGTTTTTTCGTCTTTTCGCCAGTCTTTTTTAACCACTACAACGAGCTTTACGAGTATTTTTTGTCCCGTAAAATTTGATATTAACTTTCTTGAATTTATCCCGATTCTTTTGATGGTTTGCCCGTTTTTTCCGATAATCATAGATTTGTGTATCTCGCGCTCGGTGATTATGGTGGCATAAATTTCAGTTATTTCCGGTTTTTCTTTGACTTTATCTATAAGTACGTCGGTGGAGTAGGGGATCTCGTCGCTTAGATTGTCATAGAGTGCCTCAAGGATAAATTCACGAAAAATTTCCTTTTCATTTGTCGGCGTTAAAAATTCCGGATCGTAAAAATACTCGTGCTCAGGCAAAAGCTTGCAAATCTCATCCAAAAGCGGCTTTTTATAAGTTTGCTTTTTGATGCTAAAAGGCAAAAGCGCGGTAAATTTGTCTTGAAATTTTTGATATTGCGCGATTTTTTCAAGTACTTTTGCATTTGAGACTTCGTCGACCTTGGTAAGCACCAGAATATGAGGTTTTTGCGGATTTAGATTTAAAAATTTGACGTAGTCGTCTATGTCGTCGTGAATAGGCGCCAAAAATACGATCGCATCGCAGTCGCCCATCGATTTTATCGCTTCGTTTATCATTAGCTTATTTAGCGTCTTGTTGCTTTCGTGAAGTCCCGGCGTATCGGTAAAAACGATCTGATCCTCGCCGTTCATCACGATACCGCTGATCTTACGCCTCGTGGCGTTTTGCTTGTGCGAGACGATAGTGATCTTCGCATCAAGCAAAAAATTTAAAAGCGAGCTTTTGCCTGCATTCGTACGGCCTATGATGCTAACAAAGCCTGATTTCATAAGATATATCTCGCTAGATCCTGGTCCTCGACGACGTCTGAGAGGCGCTTTTCTACGAGGGCTTTGTCCACTTCTACCGTCTCGCCGCCGTGCTCGTTAGCCTCAAAGCTGATATCCTCGATCACGCGCTCGATCACGGTGTGTAGGCGTCTAGCGCCGATATCTTCCATTTTTTCGTTTGCGTTTTGAGCTATTTTGGCGATAGCCCTGATGGCTTCATCGTTAAATTTAAGCTCAACATTTTCGGTTTTTAAAAGCGCTTCATATTGTTTGAGTAGCGAATTTTTAGGCTGAGTTAAAATTTGATACAGCGCATTTTCATCTAGGCTATCAAGCTCGACTCGCAACGGGAAACGTCCCTGAAGCTCCGGGATTAGATCGCTTGGCTTGCTGATGTGAAAGGCGCCCGCGGCGATAAAAAGGATATGGTCGGTCTTTATGGCGCCAAATTTGGTAGTTACCGTCGAGCCCTCCACGATAGGTAGCAAGTCGCGCTGTACGCCTTCTTTGCTCGGATCTTGCCTGCCTGAGTTTCCGGAGCTCACCGCGACTTTATCGATCTCGTCGATAAAGATTATGCCTTCGTTCTCGGCTCTTCGCACGGCTTCTGTTTTGATGCTCTCCATATCTAAAATTTTATCGCTAGCTTCGTTTTTGAGCGCTTCTTTAGCGTCTTTTACCTTCATCTCTTTTTTGACGGTTTTGTTGCTTAGGCCGATGATTTTGACGAAGCTCTCTTGCATTTGCGCCATATCGGGCGGCACGTTCGCTCCCGCGTCAAAGCTATTTTGTACGACTTCTATCTCGATGTTTAGATCATCTAGATCGCCGTTTTCGAGCCTGCTCATCATCTTTTCGTAGCTTTTTTCGTAGTCTGCTTTTTTCTCTTCGCTCGCGCCTGTGGGCAGAGGCGGCAGGAGTTTTTTTATTATCTTATCTTTTACGTATTCGTCGATTTTCTCACGGTTTTTCTCGCGCTGTTCGGCTTTGACCAAATTTACCGACGCAGCCGCCAGGTCGCGCACCATGCTTTCTACGTCGCGTCCGACGAAGCCCACTTCGGTGTATTTGCTAGCTTCTACTTTGATAAACGGCAAGCCCATCATCTTTGACAGACGCCTTGCGATCTCGGTTTTGCCCACGCCCGTCGAGCCTATCATCAGGATGTTTTTTGGCATTATGTCGTCTTGCATCGTTTTATCTAGTTTCATCCTGCGGTAGCGGTTTCGTAGCGCGATGGCGATGATCTTTTTGGCGTCCTTTTGCCCGATGACGTAATCGTCTAAAAATTTCACTATCTCTTTTGGGGTTAAATTCATCTTTTCTCTATTCTAAAACGTAGGTTTTTATGTTCGTGTTTGTGTAAATGCAAATTTCGCCCGCGATCTTTAGGCTCTCTTTTACGAGCTCCTCTTCGTCGATCTGGGCAAATTTATCCAGCGCGCGGGCAGCGGATAGGGCATAGTTGCCGCCGCTTCCGATAGCGGCTATCTTGCCATCCTCTGGCTCTACGACATCGCCCGTTCCGCTTAAAAGGAAAATTTTCTCGCGGTCAAGCACCAGCATCATAGCTTCTAGCTTGCGCAGATATTTATCCTTGCGCCACTCTTTGCTAAACTCGATCACCGCTTTTAGCAGGTCGCCTTTGGCGTGCTCGAGGTTGTTTTCAAACATATCAAAGAGATTAAACGCATCGGCTGTGCTGCCGGCAAAGCCCGCTAGGACATTGCCGCCGTGGATTTTGCGGATTTTTACCGCGTTGCCTTTTAGCACCGTATTGCCAAAGCTCACTTGTCCGTCGCCACCGATGACCGATTTGTTCTTGCCTTTGTAGGCTAAAATGGTAGTCGCGTGAAACACTTATTCGCCCTCGACGTCTAGTTTTAGCGTGGCGCGCACGGCATGGCCGAGCTTGACATCCACTTCGTAGATGCCGGTCGCTTTTATAGTGTGAGCAAAATCAAACGCCTTTTTATCTACGACTAGATGATGATTTTTTTCTAGCGCTTCTGAAATCTCGTCCTTCGTCACCGCGCCAAATAGCGCGCCGTTTGCTCCGAGCGGCTTTTTAACCTTGAGCGTGATTTTTTCGATCTCGGATTTTAGCTTTTCTATATTTGCGATCTCGTATTTTAGCTCCTCGGCCTTACGTTTTTGCTCGGCTTCGTACTGGCGCAAAACATCGGGGGTCGCGGCTTTAGCAAAGCCTTTGCCGATTAGGAAGTTATTTCCGTAGCCTTCTTTTACCTCTTTGATTTCGCCGGCTTTTCCGAGCGATTTTACGTCTTTTATCAGTAGTACTTTCATTTTTATCCTTTTATTTAGTTAAATTTGCGTCCGTTTTTGCGTCCGATGATAAATCTTAGCGCGTTTAGCTTGATAAATCCGTTCGCATCTTTTTGATCAAACACGCTATCTTCTTCAAACGTGCAAAATGCTTCGCTAAAGAGATTGTCCGTCTTGCTGTCGCGTCCTAGTACGATGACGTTGCCCTTGTAGAGCTCGACTTTGACCGTGCCGTTTACGTTTTCTTGACTCTTGTCGATGAGCGCTTGCAGCATGATACGCTCAGGCGACCACCAGTAGCCGTTATAGATAAGCTCTGCGTAGCGAGGCATTAGCTCGTCCTTTAGGTGCGCCGCGCCGCGGTCTAGCGTGATACTCTCGATCGCGCGGTGAGCTTTTAGCATTATCGTGCCGCCCGGAGTTTCGTAGCAGCCGCGGCTTTTCATGCCGACCGAGCGGTTTTCTACTAGATCGAGTCTGCCGATACCGTGTTTGGCGCCTAAGCGGTTTAGCTCGGCTAGCAGCGCCGCCGGGCTCATTTTTTTGCCGTTTATGCTAACGGGATCGCCTTTTTCGTAGCCGATTTCTATTATTTCGCTTTCGTTCGGAGCGTCTTTCGGGCTTACCGTCCAGCGCCACATATCGGCTTCCGGAGCTTGAGCCGGGTTTTCAAGCACCAAGCCTTCGTAGCTGATATGGAGTAAATTTGCGTCCATAGAGTAGGGGCTTTTGCCCGGTTTCTTTTCTATTTTGATACCGTTTTTTTCGGCGTATTTTAGTAGCTTTTCGCGGCTGTTTAGATCCCACTCGCGCCAAGGAGCGATGATGGTTAGGTTATCTCCCAGCGCGTAGTAGCCTAGCTCGAAGCGCACTTGGTCGTTGCCTTTGCCGGTTGCTCCGTGGCTTACGCCGTCGGCGCCTACTTTGGCGGCGATTTCGGCTTGTTTTTTAGCTATCAGCGGGCGAGCTATCGAGGTGCCTAGTAGATACTCGCCCTCGTAAACGGCGTTTGCTCTAAACATCGGAAATACGAAATCTCGCGCAAATTCTTCTTTTAAATCCTCTATAAATATATTTTCGGGTTTTATACCGAGCTCCAGCGCTTTTTGGCGTGCGGGTTCTAGCTCCTCGCCCTGACCGATATCGGCGGTAAAGGTCACCACTTCGCATTTATACTCATCTTGCAGCCATTTTAAAATAATGCTCGTATCAAGTCCGCCCGAATAGGCGAGAACGACTTTTTTCACATCTTTTTTCATTCTCTATCCTTTATATTGAGATGACGCGTATTTTAGCCAAATTTGATTAATTTGTTATAAATATCTCCGCTAAAATCGCGTGCGCTAAACGTCAAATTTACATTAAATTTAATATGCAGCGGCGAGGAATTAAAAATTTAAGCCAAATTTGGCTAAAATCGCCGCTATGAGAGTAGATAAGTTTTTAAATACCGTAAATATAACAAAAAGGCGCGCGGTCAGCGAAGACATGTGTAAAAGCGGCGTCGTGAGCGTAAACGGCGTCGTCGCCAAACCTGCCAAAGAGGTCAAAATAGGCGACGTGATAACGATCAAATTTTTAACGAAAGAAGCGCGCTACGAGGTGCTGGCGATCCCGGAGACCAAAAGCATCCCAAAATCAGCCCAAGCGCTATACGTACAAGAGCTATGATAGAGCTAAATTTGGGACTTGGCGAGCTTGAGGAGGTAGTAAAAATTTTACCCCAAAGCGGCGTCGTTATCTTGCAGGGAAATTTAGCCAGCGGCAAAACGACGCTTGTTAAAGCCATCGTAAAGGCTCGCGGCATCGATATGGAGGTTACTTCGCCCACATTTTCGGTCATGCAAAGCTACGGGGATAAAATTTATCACTACGATATCTATCAAAACGGACTTGACGCGATACTGCAAAACGGGCTTTTTGAAAATTTGCTAGAAGAGGGGCTTCATCTAGTAGAGTGGGGCGACGAGCGACTGGAAAAGGCGCTAGAAAATTTGGGCGAAAAATGCGTCAAGGTAGTCATCTCGCCTAGCCAAAAAGGGCGAAAATACGAGGTTTACGGTGCATAAATTAGAAGTTAAAGATTTACAAAAAACGATCAAAAAAACAAACATCATAAAAGGCATCTCGCTAGAGGTCAAAAGCGGCGAGGTAGTAGGGCTGCTAGGTCCAAACGGCGCGGGTAAAACGACGACGTTTTATATGATATGCGGGCTTATCTCGCCCTCTAGCGGCAGCGTGTTTTTAGACGGCGCGGACGTGACGAAGGTGCCGCTACACAAGCGCGCACACATGGGGATTGGCTATCTGCCGCAAGAATCAAGTATATTTAAAGACCTCTCCGTCGAGGAAAATTTACTGCTCGGCGCTGAGATATTATATAAAGACGAAGCCGTCCGCGAGAAAAAAGTAAACGAGATGCTAAATTTGCTAAATATCGAGCCCATACGCCTGCGAAAGGGCGTGAGCCTAAGCGGCGGCGAGCGCAGACGTTGCGAGATCGCTAGAAGCCTAATCATTACGCCTAAATTTTTGCTACTGGATGAGCCCTTTGCCGGCGTCGATCCGATCGCCGTTAGCGATATACAAAGTATCGTTCGCGATCTAAAAAAGCTTGGTATAGGCGTGCTCATCACCGACCACAACGTCCGCGAGACGCTAGCCATCTGCGACCGAGCCTACGTGATCAAGGACGGTAGCCTGCTAGCTAGCGGTAGCGCGAACGAAGTCGCGAACAACAAACTCGTGCGCACCCACTATCTGGGCGAAGAGTTTAAATTTGTAGAATAATGCTAAAGCAAACTCAAGCTCCCAAAAATAAGCTCTCGCATACGTTGCGCTCGTGGCTGCCGATACTTAGCAGCAGCGTCGAGGAGCTAAAGGAGACGCTTGAGCCGTTTTTAGCGGATAATCCGTTTGCAAGCGTGCGGCAACGAAATTTAAGCGAGCTACCGAGCGCCGCGCCGTCTAAAAAAGATAAAAATTTCTTCAAAGAAATATCAAAAAACAGCGTAACCGACAATATCGAAAGCTTTAGCGTGGCTAAAACCGGGCTTTACGACAAGCTAATCGAGCAGATAGATAAACCCCTTTTTCCGACTGAAAAATCCCAAAAAATCGCGATGAAAATCATCGAGTGCATAAACGAGGAGGGCTACTACGAGCCTGAAGCCTTTGACGAATTTAGCGAGGCGGAGATCGAGTCGGTGCGAAAGCGCTTTGCCTACCTAGAGCCCGCCGGCATCGGCGCAAAGGACTACAAAGAGTGCTTTTTGTTTCAGCTTGAGGAGCTAAATCTGGACGAAAAGCTCTTTGAAAGCGCTAAAAAGCTTGCGTTAAATTTCGAAAACCTCTCCCAAATGCGCAAAATCCCGCTCTACAATGAAGCTCTCGCCGTCATCAAGAGGCTAAAAAATCCGCCCGCGATCGAGTATATGAGCGAGGCTGCGGCGATCATCCCCGACATCGTCATAGACACGAGCTCGGGCGGTATCGAGGTGCGCATTAACGACGACTTTTACCCCGAGATCGTCATCGACGTCGAAGGGCTGGACGAAAAAGAGAGCTTCGTCGCCTCGCGCGTAAAAGAGGCCAAAGACCTCATAGACGCGCTTGATATGCGAAAAGCCACGCTTAGAAAGATCGCCCTAATGCTAGTGGAGTATCAGTATGATTACTTTTTCGGCGGCGACATCAAGCCTATGCGCCTAAAAGATATCGCCGAGGATCTGGGGCGAAACCCCTCAACCATCTCGCGCGGCATCTCAAACAAATACCTCGAGTGCTCACGCGGGCTCGTGCCTATAAAGAGCTTTTTTTCCGCTGCGATCGATGAGGACGTCTCAAACAAGGCTATCAAGGACTTCGTGGCAAATCTCGTCCGAAACGAAAATCCCGCCAAGCCGCTTAGCGATCTGAAAATTTTGGAGTTTATAAAGAAGGAATTTAACGTCGAGGTCGTTCGCCGCACGATAACCAAATACCGCCTCGCGCTAAATATCGGTAGCTCCAGCGAGCGTAAAAAGACCTATCTGCTACAATCCGGTAAGTAAAATTTGCCGCTTGGAGCGGGCAAATTTGCCCAGCGCCGTAAATTTGAGCGTAAATTTTAAATTTAAGCGGGGTTTTGTGGTGGCTTGTGCTTTTAAATTCGGTCGTTTCGGCTTTTGCGGCTAAAAAATTTGTAATAAAGCATATGGATTAGCGATGTCAGCAAATATATTCCCACGGCAGAGAAAATACCCTGAAAAAGCGGTATATACTGAAATATCTCAAATTTGGTCGCAAAATCTATATAAAAACGCGGCCATCCCATAAAAGTAACGCCGCCGGTGACGATGTAGCCCGTGTAATACACGTATATCGCAAAAAAACCGAATATAAAGCTCAATACGAGCATTTTCCAGTTTAGTTTTTCTATACCCTCGCGCTCGCCTATATCCGTGTCCATAAATACGGTGTACATGCAGGTAACGTAAAATACCATCTCCGCTGCCCAAAGTAGCCCAACTACCCACATATAGCTCGTGTAAAATTCTATCTCTTGTTTCAACGGACTGACATCGCTAAAAATTTGGATATTTGGAAAGTATTGCTTCATAAAATTTACGAACTCGCGGCAAATTTCGCAGCGAGAGAGGATATCGCCCGGAATGATAAAAATGCCGAGGGCAAATAAAAAATAGACCGCTACAATGATGTTCGTAGCGATCTTGCCGTGGGTTTTACAGTATTTATATAAAAAACTTTTTTGCAAAGTCGTTTCCATATCGTTTAAATTTAGCCAGCCGAGGCAGGGTTTGCGCCCAAAAACGCAAATTTGATTTAGCGTCAAATTTGCTTAAATTTAAAAAGCAAATTTACTCCGCTCCCGCTTCAAGCTCTTTAAAATACGGCTTCAAGCTCTCGTAAGCGTTTTGGATACGCTGAAACTGCGTTTTGCACTCGTCCAAAAGCTCGGGGCTAAGCGCGGCGTGAAAGTCGGGGTGGTAGGCTTTAACTAGCTTCAGGTAGCGGTTTCGTACCTCCTCGAAGCTATCGTTTTTATCACACCCAAGCACCGTAAAATGATCCTCGAAAAGGCTAGCCAGCGCGGCAAATTTGGCCTCGTTTTTCTTAGCGCAGATTTTGATCTGTTTTTTAAATTTTTCAAATTCCTCTTCGCTATAGTTAAAGATGATCGAAAATTTCATGTATTCGCTTTTGTTAAACAGCTCCTCTAGGCGCGCGCACTCGCCCAAATTTGCTATATTTAGAGCGATTTGACCCTCGGCGGATAAAATTTGCTTTGACTCAAAGCCTCTGATGATGTGCGAGAGGAAAGACTCGTTTGAGCGATCGAAGCTAAATATCGCGCCGCCCCGCACGAAGGCGACGTCGACGAAAACCATGGCTTTGAGCGAGTTTGGTTGGATGTAGTGGAGTTTGATGGTTTTATACTCGGCGAAGTTTAAATTTACGTTTTTTAACTCGTATCTTTGGCAGAGTTTTTTTAAAAATTTGACGAAATATTTGCGCTGAACCTTCTCATTTTCGTCGTAAAACGACATCACTTTGCCTTTTTGCCCCAGCGTCTTGGCGAAGTTTCGCTTTATGAGTGCTTGCAGCTCGAAAAACAGATCGGCGTCTGATGTTTCTATGCTTAGAGATTCTAGATTTTGACTTACTTTTATCAAATTTTGCCTTTATAAAACGCACTTGAAAGCATTTTTTATTCCGCTTTTTCCCATACGGGCGTTTCATCTAGCGCGACATATTCGCACAGGCGCTCGTAGGGTTTGTAGTCGGCCTTATAAGCTAGGCTAGGGCAGTCTTTGACGTAGTAGCCTAGATATATCCAGCGTAAATTTAGCTGCTGTGCGAGTAAAATTTGCTGATAGAGCGAGTATCTGCCGATGCTAAGGTCCGCAAAATCAGGATCGTAATAGCAATAAACCGCCGAGATACCGTCGCTAAGGATATCGACTAGATCGACGCCGATGAGCCGGCCGTCTGTAAAATACGCTATCTCCTTGCCAAACTCCGCATGCCCCGCGACGTAGAGCTCGTAGTAGCGGCGAAAATCCAGCTCGTAGTACTTCCACTCGCGCTTTTGCTGCATAAATTTATGATATTTTTTGTATAGCGCCACGTGCGCGTCGTCTATGAGCGGCTTTGTGAGGATGATTTTGGTGTTTTCGTTTTTGCGTATCGTGCGGCGGGCGGATTTGCTAAATTTAAAATTTAGCGCATCGACCCTGATATTTACGCACTCGCTGCAACCCGCGCAGTTTGGCTTAGAGAAATATTTGCCAAAGCGCCTAAAGCCGCGCCTAGCTAGAGCGTCGTTTACGGCAAAGTCGCAGCTGTCTATGTAGCGATACTCCATGCGCGAGTCCCTGTCCTTGAGGTAGGGGCAGGGGCTAGGCAGGGTGGAAAACGGCACTACTAGCACTTTTTGATATCCGCGTCCTTGACGTAGGCTAGAAACTCGTCGCGTAAATTTTGCTCTTTGTGCGCGATGGCTTCCTCTTTGCTGAAGGTTTTTGACTCAGGCTTTAAATTTTGCTTCGCGGCGTTTTTGGCGGCTGAATTTGAGTTCAAATTTGCATTTTGCTCCTTTTGAAGCTCTTTTTTTATATCCTTTAAACTATCGAAAAAATCATTCATCCGCGTGCTCCTCTTTAAATTTCCTAGCGTCTTTTACTCTTTGTATCGCGGCGGCGATGGCGGCGATCACCTCTTCGTTGTCCTCGTTGTCTTTGGTTTTCATCTTTTCTAACAGGGTAGGCATCTTGTTTTCGACGTATGACGTATCGAAAAATCCTCGCCTAAAGTCGCGCTCCTTGCTGATGCTGAGCAAAAACGGGATCGTGGTTTTAACGCTGCCTTCGATCGTAAACTCATCTAGCGCGCGTTTTAGTTTATTTACGGCTAAGTCGTAGCTAGGGGCGCGCACGATTAGCTTAGCTAGCAAGCTATCGTAAAACGGCGGTATCTGATAGTCTTTATATAGATGGCTATCCACGCGAACGGAAGGGCCTAGAGCAGGGTAGTAACCGCTGATCTCGCCAGGACTTGGGATGAAATTTTGCCATGCGTCCTCGGCGGTGATGCGCGCCTCGATCGCAAAACCTTGCGTGATGACGTCGCTTTGCTCCATGTCTAGGATTTCGCCCGCCGCGATACGGATCTGGCGCACGATGAGATCCACGCCCGTGATCTCCTCGGTCACGCCGTGCTCGACCTGGATACGGGTGTTCATCTCCATAAAATAAAAGTTGTTGTAATCATCGAGCAAAAACTCGATCGTACCGGCGTTGGTGTAGTTTACGGCCTTTGCGGCTGCGACCGCGGTCACGCCCATGCTTTTTCGCAAACTTTCGCTCATAGTGGGGCTAGGCGCTATCTCGAGGATCTTTTGGTGGCGGCGCTGGATCGAGCAGTCGCGTTCGGCTAGGTGGATGATGTTGCCGTATTTGTCGCCTAAAATTTGAAACTCGATATGGCGCGGATTTACGACGTATTTTTCCATAAAAACTTCGTCGTTGTTAAAAAACGCCTTAGCCTCGCGTTTGCAGCTTTCAAAGCTAGACTCTAACTCCTCCTCCTTCCACACGACGCGTATGCCGCGTCCGCCGCCGCCGCCGCTAGCTTTTAGGATGACCGGATAGCCGATGCGCTCGGCGTAGAGTTTGATGTTTTCTATAGTTTCGTTATTTAGCTTTTCTGTGCCGGGCACGATAGGGATGCCGTTTTTATTCATCAAGTAGCGAGCGATATTTTTATTGCCCATTTTGCGGATGACGTCGGCGGTAGGCCCGATGAAAACCAGCCCCGCATCCTCGACCTCTTTGGCAAATTCGTAGTTTTCGCTCAAAAATCCATATCCTGGGTGTATCGCGTCTGCGCCGCATGCTTTTGCGACCTCGACTATACGCTTGGCGTCTAGATAGCCCTTGATCGGGTCGATGCCGATCTGGTAGGCCTCGTCGGCTATTTTGACGTGCAGGCAGTCTTGGTCGGGCTTGGTGTAAATGGCAACGTTTTTGATGTGCAGATCTTTGCAGGCACGGATCACGCGAACGGCGATCTCTCCGCGGTTTGCGATCAAAATTTTATGTATCACTTGGCTTTCCTTTCTTTATTGTTTTTCAAATTTTACTCTTTTTTGCTTGCTGATGCTTGAAATTTGCTTTTTTAGAGCTCGATCTTTGCACGCTGTCTTTAAATTTGCTCTTTTTGTTATCTTTGCTGTTTTACTATTAATTTTTTGGCTTTTTCCTTAATTTGTTTCTATATTCTAGTGATTGCGACTGCTTTACCAGGCACACTTGTTTTTAATTAAATTTGCCGTATTTGCCGTATAAGATAACATAAAGATTTTTTATAGACGATTAAATGTGGCAAATTTAGTACATAAATTTGAATTTTGATGTAGTAGGGTGGGTAAAAAATGAAATTTTTACAAATATATCAAAATTTATGAAAGATTTAAGAAACCTTTGGCTATACTTCACATTTCTTTTAAAGTGCGCTCGTAGCTCAGCTGGATAGAGCATTTGATTGCGGTTCAAAAGGTCAGGGATTCGAATTCCTTCGAGCGCACCACGATATCTCTAAAAACAATAAATTCCCTATATTGCAAGTATTTACGTTTAACTTAGTTCTAAAATAATGCTAATTTTGCGCGCAACCATATTTTACATTCTATTAGAGGAAAGTGCGATGGAAAAATCTAAAATTATTACAGTTTTGGATAGTATTTTAGTATCTAGTAAAGCATGGACAAAGCCTGCTATACGCGTAGATTATGAATAAGAAAAATAAATTCACTTTTAGAGTTTAAGAGATATCGTACATGATTAATCGTATAAAAGCCGGCCTTGAGCCGGCTAAATCAAAACACGGGCAGGATCGCTCCGTCGTATCTTTTTAGGATAAACTCTTTCGTCTCTGGGCTGGTTGCGGCTTTAACGAGGGCTTTGATTTTCGGGCTATTTTCGTTACCTGCTTTGACCGCGATGATGTTGGCGTACGGGCTTTCGGTGCCTTCGATGGCTAGTGAGTCCTTTTTAGGATTCATACCGATATCAAGGACGAAATTCGTGCTTATAGCGGCAAGGTCGACTTCATCTAGCGTGCGAGGTATCTGCGCGCCCTCAAGCTCGACGAAATTTAGATGTTTTGGATTTTTTACGATGTCTTTTGGTGTGGCTAGCTCAGCGCTCTTATCTAGCTCTATTAGACCCGCTTTTTGCAGGATATTTAGCGCTCTGCTGCCATTAGTAGGATCGTAGGCGATCGCGACTTTGGCGCCGTCTTTTAGCTCGCTTAGGCTCTTTATCTTTTTTGAGTAAAAGCCCAGCGGCTCAAGATGTATCGCTGCGGCGGTTATCAGAGTCGTGCCTTTTGTTTCATTGTGATTTTTTAGATACGGCCAGTGCTGAAAGAAATTTGCATCCAAATCGCCGTCTTGCGTCGCTAAATTCGGGATCGAGTAGTCGTTTATCTCTTTGATGACTAGATCGTAGCCCTCTTTTGCTAGGACGGGTTTGATAAACTCCATGATTTCTGCGTGAGGTACTGGCGAGACGGCTACTACGATAGTGTGATCTTTATCTGCTGCATAGAGGTTAAAGGCTAGTGCCAAACTTGCTAAAATTTTAAAAACTTTCATGATATTTTCCTTTTTTATCTTGAAAAACGGCGCTAAAAAGGTAAAAGCTTTTACGCCGTTTTGTTTTTGGAGATTTTTCTCGACTATCTTTATTTTTTCAAATTTGAGCCCTAAAATTTAAGCAAAAAGCGCCTATGGCGATTTTTAAAGCTAAATTTTACGATGGCAAATCGGTCAAATTTGATGCGATCAGAAGCTCGGTATCACCGCGCCTTGGTAGCGCTTTACGATAAAGTCTTTAACCTCGGGAGTTAGTATAGCTTTATCTAGAGCCTTGATTTTCGGATTATTTTCGTTGCCGGCCTTGGTCGCTACGTAGTTGGTGTACGGGCTATCTTTATCCTCGAGGATTATCGCGTCTTTGGTCGGTTTGAGGCCGACATCTAGGGCGTAGTTTACGTTGATAAAGGCTAGCGCGACGTCATCGAGAGAGCGGGGTGTCTGCGCGGACTCCATCTCTTTAAATTTGAGATTTTTCGGATTTTCTATGATATCTAGCGGGGATTTGTATTCGCCCTCTTTGGCTTTGATTATACCAGCTTTTTCGAGTAAATTTATCGAGCGCGTCGAGTCTGCGGCGTTGTTTGAGATAGCGATGATATCGCCGTCTTTTAGTTCGTCTAGGCTTTTTATCTTTTTAGAATACGCGCCCATAGGCTCGACGTGAACGCCCACGGTCGGCACGATATGAGTGCCTTTGTCTTTGTTAAACGACTTCATATACGGCAGGCCTTGGAAGTAGTTAGCGTCGAGTTCGCCGTTTTCGACGGCGATGTTTGGGATCACGTAGTCGTTAAAGATTTTGACGTCGAGCTTGTAGCCTTCTTTTTCTAGGATCGGCTTTACGACCTCTTCTAAAATCTCGGCATGCGGTACGGGAGATGCGCCTACGGTGATGGTTTTGTCGCTAGCATACAGGCCGCTAGCTAAAAGCGCGCCCAGAAGTATTTTTGAAAATTTCATTATTATTCCTTTTTTATAAAAAACGGCGCTAAAAAGGTAAAAGCTTTTACGCCGTTTTGTTTTAAGAGCGGTCTCTAAACTAAATTTGGATTCGTCGTTTCGTTAAATTTGCCCGCGCCGCTAAATTTGAGCAGGCGGGGCTAAATTTGATTAAAACGTCGGGATTATCGCGCCTTTATATTTTTCCTCGATAAATTTCTTTACCTCCGGGCTCGTGACGGCTTTGTCTAGAGCTTTGATTTTCGGGCTGTTTTCGTTGCCTACTTTGACCACAACGTAGTTGGTGTACGGGCTATCTTTGCTCTCAAGCACGAGCGCGTCTTTGGTCGGGTTTAGATTGGCGTTTAGAGCGTAGTTCGTGTTGATAACGGCGATGGCGACGTCATCAAGAGTGCGAGGAACTTGAGCGGTCTCGATCTCTTCAAATTTTAGCTTTTTCGGGTTTTCCGTGATATCAAGCGGAGTTTTTAAAGGGTTGTCGTTTAGCTTGATAAGACCTGCGCTAGCTAGCACGTCAAGCGCGCGGCTCTCGTTCGTCGGATCGTTTGGTATAGCTACGGTGCTGCCGTCTTTTAGCTCTTTGATATCTTTTATCTTTTTAGAGTAAACGCCCATAGGCTCGAGGTGAACGCCTACCGTTTTAACTAGATGAGTGCCTTTGTTTTTGTTAAATTCCTCAAGATACGGTAGGTGCTGGAAGTAGTTGGCGTCTAGATCGCCGTCCTCGGTGGCTAAATTTGGAGTAGAGTAGTCGTTAAATTCTTTGATCTCAAGAGTAAAGCCCTCTTTTGCAAGGATAGGTTTTACGACTTCTAAAATTTCAGCATGTGGAACCGGCGTAGCGCCTACGACGATTTTTTCGGCTGCATTTGCGGCGACCGTTAGGCTCAGAGCGACTAGAGAGTATTTGAGTAGATTTTTCATTTTACATCCTTTTTAAAATTTGGCTAGCATTTAAAAAAGGATATGAGCAGAGGCTTAAATTTCTTTTTAAATGCTTAGCGAAACTAAGCGCTTAAAAAGAAATTTGCGCTTAGCGTTAGTCTTTCGACGACTTAAGTTCAGTGAAGCGACGCATTTCGCACATATCTGATTTCATTTTCTATCCTTTCTTTGTAAAATTAATTTTGGGATTTTATGCAAAAAAAGTTTAAAAGAAAATAAAATCAGACGTAAAAAATCATTTCTTTGTGATCTTATAAATAAAATTTCCTAATGATTGGAAAATTTGAACCATTATGATTAAAATCACGACGGTATAGAGCATGATATCCGGGCGAAATCTCTGATATCCGTAGTTTATCGCCACGGATCCCAGTCCGCCGCCGCCGACTGCGCCAGCCATCGCCGAAAAGCCGATGATAACGATAAGAGTGAGCGTGATAGAAGCCACGATGCCGGGCAGCGCCTCTACAAACATCACCTTAAAAATGATCTGAAAATTTGAACTACCGAAGCTTCTAGCAGCCTCGATGATACCTTTATCGACCTCTTTTAGCGCGCTTTCTATAAGCCTAGCTATAAACGGTGCCGCGCCGATAGTAAGCGGAACGATAGCCGCGGTAGTGCCTATACTGGTGCCTACGATCAGGCGCGTGAGCGGGAAAAGTACGATGATGAGGATGATAAACGGAAAGCTTCTTAGCGTATTTACAGTGATGTCAAGCGCGATGAATAGAGGTTTGTTTGGTTTTAGGCCATCCTGTGCCGAAAGGACGAGCAAGATAGCGGGCACTAGGCCTATCAAAAACGCTAAAAGCGTCGAAACCACGCTCATATAAAGGGTCTCGCCGATAGCCGGTAGCAAAATGCGCTCAAAAACGTCGGGAAATTTAGAAAAATCTATGCCAAACATCACGCCACCTCCCATAATACGCCGCTTTGCTTAATATACTCGGTCACGCGCGCTTCGTCTTTAGCATCGACGTTTATGACTAGCGAGCCAAGCACGTTTTCGTTTAGCTTTTCTAGCTTGCCCCAGACGATGTTAAAGTCGATGTTTAGCGTGCGCGCCATATGCGTGATGACGCTGTTTTGCGCGACTTCTTTCGGGAAAAAGAGCCTGATATTTACGCCTTCGCTCGGCAAAATTTCATCCTCGCCGAGGAATTCCTTCATCTTTTCATCTGGCTTTAAAAATAGCTCCTCGATTGTGCCGCTACCGATTATCTTGCCGCTTTCTAGCAGCACTGCGCGGCGCGCGATGCTTTTTACGACTTCCATCTCGTGCGTGACTAAAACGACGCTGATATTTAGCGTTTGGTTGATCTGTTTTAAAAGCTCGAGTATCGAATTCGTCGTATTTGGATCAAGCGCCGAGGTCGCCTCGTCGGAGAGTAAAATTTTTGGACTTAGCGCAAGGGCGCGGGCGATAGCGACGCGCTGCTTTTGTCCGCCGCTTAGCTCGCCCGGGTAGCTTGCGGCTTTGTTTGCAAGGCCGACTAACTCTAGTAGCTCGCTCACTCTTTTTTTGATTTCGCCGTCTGAGTAACCCCAAAATTTAAGCGGTGTAGCGACGTTTTCAAACGTCGTTTTTCTAGCCATCAGCGCAAAGTGCTGAAATATCATCCCCACGTCTCGCCTAAGCTCTCTTAGCTCTTTATCTTTTAGCGCCGAGATTTCTTTGTCAAATACCTTTAGGCTGCCGCCTTGATAGTCCTCTAGGCCGTTTATGCAGCGAAGTAGGGTAGATTTACCTGCACCGCTGTGGCCTACGATGGCGAAAATTTCGCCTTTTTCTACGGTTAGGCTGACGCCGTCTATGATCTGCGTCGCTCCGTAAAATTTCTTTAAATTTTCTATCTTTATCACTCAAATTTCCTCGTTTGTAATTCCGCCGAAGCGCTACTAAAATTTATAAAATTTCGCGCCTTAGCTCATCTGCGCTCTTTGGCGAAAGAAGCGCCGGAGCGATCTCAAACACGCTAAACGCGCCGCGCTCGCCTCTTTGCGCCAAGCGATACGCCGCGCGGGCATAGGCTACGAGTACGCTAGCTGTAAATTCGGGATTTGAGTCAAGCTTTAGCGAAAACTCGATCAGATGTTTATTTTCGCCGCACTCGCCCGTCGCTCCGCTTCGCAAGACGAATCCTCCGTGAGGAATGCCGCCGTGCTCTTTTTTAAGCGTCGCAAGATCAATAAAATGCACGCTCGTGTCGTAGTCGGCGAAGTAGTTTGGCATCGTTTTTATCTCTTTTTCGATGCGCGCTTTATCGGCGCCGTCCTCAGCTACGACGTAGCACTCGCGCAGGTGTTTTTCGCGCGTGCTAAGTTTTGGGTTTTCACCCGCGCGGACTCGCTCCAAAGCGCTTTCTATCGGCACGGTGTATTGGCGAGCGTCCACGACGCCCTCTATCCTGCGGATAGCGTCTGAGTGACCTTGGCTCACGCCTTTACCCCAAAACGTATAACTGCTGCCGTTTTCCAGCACGCTCTCGCCAAATAGTCTGTTTAGCGAAAACAGACCCGGATCCCAGCCCACTGCGATGATGCCTACGTTTCCGCCCGCTTTGGCTGCGGCGTCCACGGCGGCGAAGTGCTCAGGGATTTTTGCGTGCGTATCAAAGCTATCGACGACATTAAAACTTAGCGCAAACTCAGGCGTCTGCGTCGGTAGATCCGTTGCGCTACCGCCGCAAAGAACTAAAACGTCAAATTTGCCCTTGTGCGATAAAATTTCGTCCGCGCTAAATACCGGAGCGCCGCATGTTTTTACTTCGCTTGGATTTCTGCGGCTAAAAACGGCCGAAAGCTGCAAATCCTTGCTATTTCGTGCGGCAAGCTCTACGCCGCGACCTAAATTTCCATATCCCAAAATCGCTATTTTTATTTTTTCGTTCATTTTTTATCCTTTTATTTTTTTAAATTTTTGCGCACTAAACGGTGTGCCGTAGTTTAAATTTAACCGCTCAAGGCACCGTTTGGATCTGCCAAGTCCTAACGCAAAAACCAAAAAATATCAATCGACCGCTCCCAAATTTGCTAGCTCGCTATCTACCTTTTCTAGCTTTTGCGTCGCGCTAGCTAGCCCTTCGCGGTTGGCTTCGACCACGGCTTGCGGGGCGGAAGCTACGAATTTCTCGTTATTTAGCATGCTTGATAGCTTTGCTATCTCTTTTTCCAGTTTGGTTTTTTGCGACCGCAGTCGCATAATAACAGCACTCATATCCACGCCTTCAAGCGGTACGAATGCCTCTAAATTTTCGCTCACGTCGCGCGCGGCGTTTTCGATTTTAGCATCGCAAAATTCGATCCGTTCGCATTTAGCTAGCAGCGAGATATAGTTTGTCGCCTCAGTTAAATTTTCGTTTCCGTTTAGCTTGATGAAGGCTTTTGCGATCTTTGAGTTACCTTGCTCGATGGTCGCCTTTGCGCGGCGGATCGCGACGATGGCTTCGATCACCAGCTCAAAAGTCTTTTCTACCCGCAAGTCGCGCTCGTTAGCCTGCGGATACGCCTCTATCATGATCGAGCTTGCGTTCTCTAAATTTGAACCGCTAAGTTCGTGGAAAAGGTATTCTGAGATAAACGGCATAAACGGACTTAGTAGCCTCATAGCCTCTTTAAATATCGCTCCAAGCTCCCTTACGCTACCTTTATCGGCTTTGCTAAGCTCGATGCCCCAGTCGCAAAACTCGTCCCATAAAAATTTATAAATCGCGTTTGCCGCGTCGTTAAAGCGGTAGGCGTCGATGTTCTCTCGCACTTCGCGCACGCACTCGTTAAATCGGCTTAGCATGTATTTGCCAAGCTTCGTTTCGATTTTTGCGTCGCTTAAATTTGCAAATTTAGACTCGTTTAGCAGTAGGTATTTGCTCGCGTTGTAAAGCTTGTTCGTAAAATTTCTCACGAGCTTCATCTTTTCGTCGCTTAGTTTTATGTCGCGTCCCTGTACGGCAAGTAGCGCAAGCGTAAAGCGCAGGATATCGGCGCTGTACTCCTCGATGCTAACGAGCGGGTCTATGACGTTGCCTAGGCTCTTGCTCATCTTTCTACCTTGCTCGTCTTTAACCAAAGCGTGCAGGTAGATATCGTCAAACGGTAGCTTGCCTAGCGCGTTTTCGCCCTGAAACATCATCCTGGCCACCCAGAAAAACAAAATATCAAAGCCGGTGATTAGCAGGTTGTTCGGGTAAAATTCGGCCAAATCGCCGTCAAACCATTTCTCGTTTTTTAGCTCCTCGCCGTTGCCCCAGCCAAGCGTGCTAAACGGCCAAAGCCCCGAGCTAAACCATGTATCAAGGACGTCCGGGTCTTGATGGAAATTTGCGCTTTTGCACTTTGGGCACTGCGTCGGTTCGCCTTCGTCCGCCCACTCGTGTCCGCACTCGCCGCAGTAAAATACCGGGATCTGATGTCCCCACCATAGCTGGCGCGAGATGCACCAGTCGCGAAGCTCGCGCATCCAGGCGTTAAAGCTGTTTATCCAGTGAGCCGGGTAAAATTTGGCTAATCCTTCGCCGACCTTTGCGATCGCGTCGTCTGCGATCTGTTTTTTGACGAACCACTGCTTTGATATGTATGGCTCGACGACGTTTTTGCAGCGGTAGCAGTAGCCGACTTGATTTTCGTAGTCTTCGATCTTCTCGACGTTTCCGAGCTTTTCTAGCTCTGCGACGATGACGTCTCTAGCCTCAAGTCTTTCTAACCCCTTAAACTGCGCGCACTGCTCGTTTAGGATGCCTTTTTCGTCAAAAACGGTGATAAACTCTAGATCATGCCTTTTGCCGACCTCGTAGTCGTTAGTGTCGTGCGCCGGGGTGACTTTAACAAGGCCCGTTCCAAACTCCATATCGACGTGCTCGTCGGCGATGATCTTTATCTCGCGACCGATTATCGGCAATACGACTTTTTTACCGATCAAATTTTTATAGCGTTCGTCGTTTGGGTTTACCATGACGGCAGTGTCGCCAAAATATGTTTCAGGCCTTGTCGTTGCCACGACGATATACGGCAAATTCTCGCTTTGATATGCTTTGTTGGAGCTGATTTCTCCTCGGTCACGCACGACTAGTGCGCTCCCGTCGTCAAAATCCGCTCCGCCTCGCCTCTCTTTGCGATAATTCGCCTCGTCTTTTTGGGTTAAATTTTGCGCCGCGTTCGTGCCCCTCTTGCAGCCCCCAAATTCATCGCGCGATACTTCGGCTTGCTTGTTTAAATTTGATGTTAAATTTTGTTCGTCCGCAAGGTAGTATCTCAAATGATAAAGCTTGCCCTTGTTTTCCTTGTGCTCGACCTCGATGTCGCTGAGCGCGCCGTCGTGCGTACACCAGTTTATCATGTAGTTTTCGCGCACGATGAGGCCTTTTTCGTAGAGATTTACGAAGGCTTTTTTGACCGCTTTTCTTAGCCCCTCATCCATCGTAAATCTTTGGCGCGACCATGCCGGCGAGATGCCTAGTTTTCGCATCTGATGCACGATCATACCGCCACTTTTTTCTTTCCATTCCCAGACTTTTTGGATGAATTTTTCGCGTCCGAGTTCTTCTTTTTTGATGCCTTGATTTAGCAGCTGCTTTTCAACGACGTTTTGCGTGGCGATACCGGCGTGATCAAGGCCCGGCTGCCACAGCGTTTTGTAGCCGTCCATTCTTTTGTAGCGCGTCATTATGTCTTGTAGCGTAAAGGTTAGCGCGTGCCCGATGTGAAGCGAGCCTGTTACGTTTGGAGGCGGCATCATGATGCAAAATTTACGGCCGTCTTTGCGGATGTTTTTGTTCGCGTCTATCTCGAAATATCCGCGTTCTTCCCAAATTTTATAAAATTTATCTTCTATCTCTTTTGCGTCGTAAAATTCCGCCATATTTTATCCTTAATAATCGTTTAAAAGATGTCGGATTCTACTACAAATTTGCTAATAAGATGTTTAAAACGGGTTATTTTTAAGATTAGACAAAGAAAACGAAGCGGCTAAAAAACCGCTTCGCAAAGGATCATTTTACGATAAATTCGTGCTGAGATAGATCGTAGTCGCTCATGCTTTCATCGTACATGTTTTCCGTGATGACCGCAGGTAGCATGCATTTACCACTCATAACGACGCGAAGAGGCGTATAAAGCGTATTTTTATCGTCTTTATAGTAAAGACTGTAAAAGCTCAAAACCCTATCGTCCTCGATATTTTGGTGCTCAAGCGTTAAAGAGCTTTTCGTATCTTCCGTTCTTGCGTTTGGTACGATGTTTTCGTTTATCACCTCAAAGCAAGGGCTAATCGTCTCGTTTATCACGCCGTTTCTAATAAATTTATCCGTTCTTAGCGTAAGTTTAGAGTAGATGACGTCGTTTACTTTAAGCGCATTAATATCTATCTCTTTGCCGTCTTTATCGACGAAAGTTCTATAGATATCAAGCCCTCTTTTGTCAAATTTATGATTTACGCCTAGCTTTTTATAGCCTGATGCGCTAACGCCTAGATACACGCTAGCGTTACCCTCCGGCACGATGGTGATTTCAGGCTTTTTAGGAGTGACGTTGATAGCGCCTCTGCCGCTAAAGTCTAGCTCGCGGCCGTCTGCTATGAGCTTAAATTTATTCTCGCTTGAGACGTCCTTGATATAGGCTCTTAGCGCTCTTAGCGTAAACGCGCGCTCCTGCGTGGAGTAAAGCTTGTCTACGTTTTTTATCAAGAAATCGGCCAAAGAGTCGCTAAATTCGTTCTTTTCGAAGTGATTAGCGTGAAGAAGCAGGATAAAGGCTTTATTTCTCACGCTTGAGCCAAAATCCGAAGGATCGTCTGACTGCTCGTTAAAGAAATTATTGCCGACCCCTTTTAGCACCTTCTTACTCTCTTCGTTTAGTCCTTCGTTTTTAAGCGTAGCGGCCATCAAGTAACCCTCTAGCGCGCCGCCTTCGTATCGTTTTTGATCGTAAAGCGCGTTTAGTTTTGATCTATCTAGCTTGCCTTGCGTGCTTAGGATGTATGCGGCGTATAGCGCTTGGAAATTATTTACCGGATCAAAATCCCTAAGCCAGCCAAGAGCCTTGTTTTTTACTCCGCTATCTAGCGCAAAGCCTGATTTTTCAAGCGTTAGTAGCATATCGATAGCGTAGACGGAGGCGAAGTTGTTCGTATAGCTTAGCTGATTCCAGTAGCCGATACTGCCGTCTGTTTTTTGCATTTTGATTACGTCTTGCATGCCCGAAAGGACGAATCTTTTTCTGTCGGCTTCTCTTGCTTTAGCCTCTTTAGAGTCGCCGCCCCCAAGGACTAGGAAATTTAGCTCAAAAAGCTTACTAGAGCGCTGCTCGGCGCATCCGTAAGGGTAATTTACGAGTTTATCGCTATTTGCGCTTAGCACGCCTTTGATAGAGCTTGAAGCGTCTATCGTGATATCGTTTAACTCTTCGTCCAGTTTAAAGGTCTTTTTCTCGCTCGCGTAAAACGTCTTAGCATAAGTGCTTAGCGGATAGGCGTGTATGACGTCTAGTTTTTGCGAGTAGGAGTAGCCCTCTTTGCCGTCGTTTGCGGTGAAATTTATATACGCTTTGCCCGTAGCGTTAGCATCGACCGTGAAATTTAGCTTGGCGTTTTCCTCGGGTTTTAGCTCGATACTATCTACGCCTAGTTTCGCATTTAGGTTGGTATCTAGGCTCAAGGCTACTTTTTTTGGCTCTTTAGTCGTGTTTATCACTCTTAGCGAGTAGTTTATCTTATCGCCTTCGATAAGATACGCCGTTTGAGTCGGTTTTAGGATGACGTCGTCTTTTACCTTTATGGCATTTACGCTAAAGCCCAGCTTATCGCCGGCGACGCTAAGCGCGGCTAAATTTATCTCGGAGTTAAAGTCGCTAGGCACTTCTATCTCAAAATTCGCTACGCCGTCGGCACCGGCTTTTGCCGTTTGCATTTTGATATAGGTTTGTATATTTTTCTTATCTACCGGGCTAGCAAATTTTGCCATCCTCATCTCTAAAAGAGCAGCCGCAGCGTCGCCGCCGAAGCTTAGCACCTTGCCGTCTTTTTTAAATCCGCTTAAATTTGCGTAAAAGTCGTAATCAAGCACTCCGTCGTTTAAAATCGTATCGAAAAACTCCAGCGGGCTTTTTAGCTTTTGGTTGGTGATTTGCAGTACGCCCTCATCTACGGCAAATATCGTAACCTCGGCGTTTGGCTCGGTTTTTACGCTAGCTTTAAATTTGGAGTTTGATCTTACGGTTTTTGGCGCTTCTATGAGCGTATTTGCTCTGCGGTAGGATTTATCGGCCTTTACGTAGATTTTATCGTAGGTTCTAAACGGCAGAGTATCGTTGTCCGCTACGCGCACGACCGAGGCCGTGACGTAAAGCCCCTCAAAGTCGAAATCAAGGTTAAATTTAGCGCTTGCGACGTTGTTTTGGACGTTTACGACTTTATATTTTTTGACGTCGCCAGATTCTAGCGTGACGATAGCGATACCGCTTTTTAGCACGGAGCTTACGTCTGCTATTAGCTCGTCGCCTTTTTTATAGATTTTTTTGTTTAGCTTGATTTTGGCTTTTGCCAGCTCTTTTGTCGGCTGTAGCGTTTCGCCGTAATCCCAGCCGCTGACGTAAATGTTTAAATTCGCCGAATGGCCGCTAAGGATGTCTGAAACCGTAACGACGTAATCGCCGCTTTGCTTAAAGTCGTAGACGAACTCGTTTCCGCTAAGGGTATCGCTAAAGACCTTTTCGTAGCGACTGTGCCATCTTAGATAGCCGTCTTTATCGTAGTTGTAGTCCCAGATTTCTTTTTTTATCTCGATAGCTTTTTGTCTGTCTTTTATCTCCTCGTCCTTAAACGGATCGATACTTACCAAATTTAGCGTTAGTTTAGAGTTTGAGTCGATGTAGGTATCGTTTGCTTTTACTCCCACCATCGCGTCAAACGGATAAACGTTAAAGTTCTTGCTAGCGCTTACGTTTTTGCCGTCGTCGTTTATGTTAAAGACCGCCGCGCCTTTTAAAACGCTTGCGATTTTGGATTTATTTTCCAGCTTAAATACGGTTTCGCCCTTGCCCTCATCGTCTAGTTCTACTTGCTTGACGCTTTGGTCTAGGCCGTTTGCGGCGTATTCGTCGTTGCTAAATTTATAATCTTTAAATTTATCGTTTTTGTAGTCTTGTTGATATAGATTTATCGTTACGTCGCCCTTTAGATTTGCCGCCGCGCCGCCGAAAAGATACGCGCTTTGCAATTTAACGTCCATAACATCGCCTAGAGCGTAAATTTCTTTTTCGAGGCTAACCTCGTTTTTGATGCGTTGCGGGGTAAAAGACTCTACGGAAAAGTCGTAGCTATCTATGAGCTTGTTAGCAAAGATTATCTCAAGCCTAAACGAGCCCGTTAGCCCCGAGTTTACCGGCTCGTCGAAATTTATGACGCCAAGCTCGGTAGTATTTACGCTTTTATCCAGGATCGTTTTATTTTGCGGATCTTTGATTTTTAGCTTAACTGGCATATTTGCTAGCCCTTTAAACAGCGCGTTTTTGATGATGATCTCGCCTTTTATATTTTCCTGCGGGCGGATGATGTCGCTGGCAAAATGCAAATAAGCGTCGTAAATTTCGCTTCTATCTTGAACGTCTAAATTCGACTCCTCGTTTAGGCGTTTGTTTTGCGATAGAGCGATGAAGCTTTGCTCCTTGCCTAGCGTTACGACCGCGCTTGCTACGTCTTTGCCGATGTCTTTTTTGTTAAATTTAAACACGCCCTCGTCGTTTGTGATACCGCTTGCGATGAGGCTATTTTTGGCAGAGTAAATTTTAACGTCCGCGTTTGCGACGACTTCGTTTTTACTTAGGCGGTTGGCAAATAAAAACACCTCGTCTTTTGAAATTTTCGCGCTTAGGCCGATGTCGGTTAGATAGACGGCTTTTTTGGCGCTTTTATCTTTATCGTAGTAGATCGTGACTAGATAAACTCCGTCGCCGCCTTCGGCAAAGTCAAGCTTTATTTTGTATTTTTGCATCTCGTTTTGAGCGCCGCCTAGGTCGTAGTTTTTGCTTGCGACTTCTTCTACGTAGTCGTCAAGCGGAGTTTGGGTAAAATTTAAAAAATATCTTAAATTCGGCTCTTTTAGCTTTTCTACGACGACTTTAGCGGTATTTAAATTTACGCCTTTTACGCCGATTTCGCCGGCGCTAGATAAATAAGAGCCTTTATCGGTAAAATCCAAAAACGGCTTATAATCGCCGGTTTTGACGCTAAACTCAGCATCTTCTCGCAAAATTCTATAATCATCGCCAAAGCCTTTTTTTAGCGTGACTTTGTACTCGGTTTGAGGCTTTAGTTCGTCGCTGGTTATATCGACGTAGCGGTAGTATTTCGTATCGCTGTTATCGGTGTATTCCAGTTCGCCTACTTGTAGATTTTTTATACCGTCTATTTTTACGTATTTGTTTAGGTTGTAAGTATCGAGCCAGTCGTTTAAAAATATCCTAATGCCTAGCTTGCCGCCCTCTAAACTAACGGCTCTGACGTCATCTAAAAACATAGTTTCTGCCTTGACGTTATCGACGAATTTTTCTTGTTCTTCAGGCTCGTTAGTCGCCTCGTAGTCGTCGTTTAGGTTTGCGCCGGCCTTGCTTTTTAGATTTTTAGAGACGGCAAATGCCAAATTTTCGCCTTTTTCAAGTAGCTTTATTTGAAAGCTTTTAGGAGTTTTGGCTACGATTTTGTATTTGATGTTTTGCTTGGCCAAATTTTGCTTATCGTAAATTTTAAAATTCGCCGTAAATTCTTCCTCGCTAACCTCGTCGTTAAATACCGCTAAAAAGGTATCTTTGGCGTACTCGGTTATGCCCGAGAGCTCAAAATCTCCGCCGTAAATTTTAACCTTGCTTTCGCCTTTTTTGCACGAGTAGCTTACGCCCTTTGCCAGCGGTTTTTTTGGATAAAACAAGATAGAGTCCGAGCCGTATTCAAAGGCGCCGCTGATTTCTGGCGAACACTCGATTATCTTTTTGTGCGTTACTTTGCCGATTAAAGACTCGTCTTTTTGCGCGTATTCTACGCCTAGGCTTACCGCGCCGCCTTCTAGAATTTTGCTTCCGCCCTCAAGCGTAAAGGCGCTTAAATTCGCCGCCAAAACGCAACTTAGGCTTAAGCCCATGAGTTTATAGTTCATTAAAATCTCCTTATTTCCATGTTTATTTCGCTTAGATTCGAGTTTTCGTCCAGACATCCGAGCTTGTGTTTGCCTTGCGTTAAATTTAACGTATTTTCGCTAGCGTTTTTTACTTTTTCCCACTCGTTTTCGTCTATCTTTAGATATATCTCGTCGCCGATATAAGCGTAGCATTTTAGCATAACTTTAGTTAAATTCTCATCGCTTAGCAAAATTTGATTATTCGTCGGCATGGCAACGAGAGGTTTATAGCTTTTAAATTTATAATAACAAGGACTATCTTTGATGTCTGCTTGCGTTATAGCGCCGTTTTTGAGTAAAAACCCGACCTCTTCGCTCCTGATACTTTCGCAAACGTCTTTTAGCTCCACGCCTTCTATCAGCCAGTCGTCTTCCTCGTCTTTGCACTCTTTAAATTTAAACGCGTCAAGGCAGGTTTTTTTGCTCTCTATGCCGCTTGGAGCGCTCATAAAAGATAATTTTTGCTTTTGAGCCAGCAGCTTAAATACGTCAAAAACCGTGCGCGAGGCGTCGCTAAATCCGCTTAAATTTTGCGTCTTTTTGCCGTTAAAGTTACCAAACCACACAGCAACCGTGTAGTCGCTATTTACGCCTATCGTATAGATATCGCGCGAGCCGTAGCTGGTGCCGGTTTTAAAGGCTATTTGAGGCGTATTTTCGGCGTATTGCCACGCGACGCCTAGATAACTGCGGGAGGCGGAGGAGAGCATCTTTGAGGTTAGATACGCGCTTTGCGGGCTGATTAGTCGTCCGTAGCCGCTAAGCGTCTTTCCTGCGACTTCAAGCGGTTTTAGCTCGCCGCCGTTTGCGTAGATCGTGTAGAGATGGGCTAAGTTTAGCAAGCTCATCTCCGCGCTTCCAAGCGCAATACTATCTGCGTAAAATTCCTTTGGACGGCTCACCAAATGCACGCGCGAAAGCAGCTCGTAGAGCGAATTTTCGCCAAGCTTGTTGTTTAGGCTAACGGCGGGGATATTTAGGCTAAGCGCTAGCGCCTCGGTCGCCGATATGATACCGAAAAACCTACTGTCGTAGTTTTTAGGCGCGTATTCTCCGAGGAAAATCTCGGTATCTATCATCTGGCTTTTTGGCGTGATGAACCCCTCGTCTAGTCCTAGAGAAAATATAAACGGCTTTAGCGTGGAGCCAACGTTTCTACTCATCATTACGCCGTCGTTTTGCCCCTGCGCAGCGCGCCAGTCGTGCGAGCCTACGTATGCGGCTACGCTCATATTTTTGTTGTCGATGATTATCCCTGCGGCGTTATTTGCGTCTTTTGATTTTAGCGAGGCTGCGGTATTTTTTATCGCGTTTTCGAGTAAAATTTGCAAATTTAGATCTAAGCTCGAGTGCGTAACGCCGTTTTTTAGAGCTTGCGCGGCGTAGTGCCTGGCCTTATAAACAGCATCGTAGCGTTTGTTTTTAAACGGCTCCCTTTGCGCTCTTTGGAATGCGCTTTGATCTATCGCGCCGGCTTTATAAAGCAGCTTAATGGCGCGGTTTTTTAGCGCGTTGATGTTTGATTTTTTATCTAGGCGGTTGGCGTTGGGGTTTTTGGGGATCGTGCTTAAAAGCGCGCACTCTGCGATACTAAGCTCGCTCAAGTCCTTGCCGAAATAAAACCTCGCCGCAGCCGCCGCGCCCTCGATATTTCCGCCGTATGGAGCGAGGTTAAAGTAAAAATCTAAAATTTCGTCCTTGCTGTAATGCCACTCAAGCTGAAGCGCGGTAAAGATTTCTTTAAATTTATTCGCATAGGTGCGTTCATCTCGCTTCATCATGCGCGCGACTTGCATAGTGATCGTGGATGCGCCGATGCGGTTAGAGTGCGTGAGATTATGCGCGGCAGCGCGGATCATGGCGAATGGATTTACGCCGATGTGGTAGTAGAAAAATTTGTCCTCAAACAAAATAACGCTATCTTTTAGCGTCTGCGGGACGTCTTTAGCCTCAAATCTCCAAATTTCGTCGCTGCTAGGCCGAAGGGCTATGATTTGGCCGTTTTTATCAAAAAGTATGAGCGAATTTTCCCGCTTTAGCGCCTTGACGTCGAGCGGATAAGCGTAATCAAGCGCCAAAAAAACTACGAAGCAAAGCAGGACAAAGGCGAGAAAAAATTTGATAAATTTAGCTAAAACTCTTTTCATTTCGCGATTATATCGAATTTGCGCGTAAAATCTCGAAAGATTAAATTTATGATAATTGATATATAATTTCAAATATTAATTTAAGCAAAGGAGAAAACCGTGGAATATAGAATAGAAAAAGACACGATGGGCGAGGTAAAGGTTCCGAACGACAAGTATTGGGGAGCGCAGACGCAGCGCAGCCATGAAAATTTCGAGATCGGAGTAGGGCTGGAGACGATGCCAAGAGAGGTCATAGAGGGCTTTGCCTATCTAAAAAAGGCGTGCGCGCTGGTTAATCGCAAGCTGGGCCGCCTAGACGAGCCTCGTACCGAGGCGATCGCGCAGGCGTGCGATGAAATTTTAAACGGCAAGCTGGACGGAAATTTCCCTCTAGTCGTGTGGCAGACGGGCTCTGGCACGCAGTCGAATATGAATTTAAACGAGGTCGTTTCAAACCGCGCGATGGATATTTTAGGGCTAAATTTCCGCGATAAGGCGGCGCTGGACGCCAAAGACGCAAAATTCGTGCACCCAAACGATCACGTAAATAAAGGCCAGAGCTCAAACGACACCTATCCTACGGCGATGCGAATAGCCTTTGTGCTCGAGCTTCAAAAAAAACTATTGCCCGCGATAGAAAAACTAGAAGCGACGCTGGATAAAAAGACCGCCGAGTTTGCAGAGATCGTAAAGATCGGCCGCACTCACCTGCAAGACGCCACGCCGCTCACGCTCGGACAGGAATTTAGCGGCTACGCGCATATGCTAAAGGCTAGCAAGGCGCAGATCCTAGCTACTATGCCGTTTTTAGAGGAGCTTGCCATCGGCGGTACCGCGGTGGGCACGGGGCTAAACTCGCACCCGAAATTTAGCGAGATGGTAAGCGACGAGCTAAACGCGCTAACGGGCACGGCGTTTAAATTTAAATCCCATCCGAATAAATTTCACGGCCTAACCAGCCACGACGCCGAGGTATTTTTAAGCGGCGCGCTAAACGGTCTGGCGGCAAATTTGATGAAGATCGCAAACGACGTGCGCTGGCTGGCAAGCGGGCCAAGATGCGGCATCGGCGAGATAAACATCCCCGAAAACGAGCCCGGAAGCTCGATAATGCCGGGCAAGGTAAATCCGACGCAGTGCGAAGCCGTCACGATGGTAGCGGCGCAGGTAATGGGCAACCACGTCTCGATCTCCGTCGCCGCAAGCCAGGGCAACTTCGAGCTAAACGTCTTTAAGCCGGTGCTCACGTACAACCTCATCCAAAGCATCCGCCTGCTAAGCGACGCGATGAACAGCTTTGAGAAACACTGCGCTTGCGGCATCACGGCAAACGCCGCGAAAATCGACAAACTGCTGCACGAAAGTCTGATGCTAGTAACCGCGCTAAATCCGCACATCGGCTACGCAAATGCCGCCAAGATCGCCAAAACCGCGCACCATAACGGCACGACTCTGCGCGAGGAAGCGATAAGATCTGGCATATTAACCGCCGAGGAATTTGACGCGTGGGTGGTGCCTGAGGATATGATAGCGCCGAAAGAATAAATTTGGCGCTTTGCTTTTGAGCTCGGCGGGATTTGGGCGATTTTGCCGAGCCTTCTTTAAAATCCATAAATTTGAGAGCGAAATTTACGGTTGCGCCTTAAATTTTACTCAAATTTGCCGATATACTTTTAAATTTAAAGGTACGGCGATGGATGTAAAACTAAACATAAATTTAAACTCAAATTTGATGAGCGTCGGCAAAAGCTCAGCGGCGGCTGGTGCGGCAAATTTAAACGCAGGCGCGCTAAATTTAAAAAGCGTAAATTTGCAAAGCGGCGATAGGGGCGATATTTTGAGCGATGCGTCAAATTCGCTCAGCGGCGCAAACGAGGGCGAAAGTAGCGCCGATATCCTAAAAAAGCAGCTAGAAAAACTGCAAAAACGGTTAAAAGAGCTTGAAGCGGCTATAAAGCGTGTAAAAGCGAGCAAAAATCCATACGCAAAAGACATTGCGGCATCGCTTGAGACGCAAAAGGGGGCGGTGTTTGCGCAGATAATGCAAATAAGCGCGCGAATTTTAGAAATGCAAGGCGGCCAGGATAAAATTTGACGCCGTAAATTTGCATTTCAAATTTTAAAAACTTGAAACCAATTAAGAAATAGGGCGATTTTGATTTTAAAATATCAAAATGTAAAAATACTTTATTAAATTTATCTTTTTATACTTTAATTATTTTTAGAGCTTTCTTTGCAAAAATATCACTAAAATAACAATATACTTAATTATTAAAACTAGTTCTTTTACTAAATATAGAATTTTAAATTTTAGTTGTAATATTTCAATATTTAAAGCTATTTGATAATAATTAAAGACAAATTTACTCTGTTATCAAACATGCCAAAATGCAAATTTTACCCCAAGGAGAGAGCATGAGAGACGATGTCCTAGTTAGGATAAACGAGAGGCTTAGCGTGCTTGCCGCGCTTCCGGCTCTAAAAAACGGATCGATCGGCGAAGCTTTAAAGAAAAGCGGATTTAGTAGGCGCGATTTTATGAAATGGGCGGGCGCGATGACGGCGTTTATGGCGCTACCGGCATCTATGGCGCCAACCGTGGCTAGGGCTGCCGAGCTTAGCGATAGACTGCCCGTGATATGGCTACACATGGCCGAGTGCACCGGATGCAGCGAGAGTTTGCTTCGCACCGATGCGCCGAGTATAGATAGCTTGATTTTTGACTACATCAGCCTCGAGTATCACGAAACCGTGATGGCTGCGGCAGGCTGGCAGGCCGAGGAAAACCTAGAAAGCGCGATCGAAAAATACAAAGACAGATACATCCTGCTAGTCGAGGGCGGCATACCTACGGGCGAGACGGAAAACTATCTAACGGTCGGTCCTTTGGGGCTTAGCGGCCTTCATCACGCAAAGCACGCGAGCGAAAACGCCGCGGCGATATTTGCTATCGGTACCTGTTCGAGCTTCGGCGGAGTGCAAGCTGCAAAGCCAAATCCGTCAAATTCCGTCGGTCTATCAAAAGTAACCTCAAAACCGGTCATAAACGTCCCGGGCTGTCCTCCTAGCGAGAAAAATATCGTGGGCAACGTCCTTCACTACATACTTTTCGGTACTTTGCCCGCACTTGACGTATTTAACCGTCCAAAGTGGGCTTACGGACTTAGGATTCACGATCTTTGCGAGCGAAGAGGGCATTTTGACGCGGGCGAGTTCGTGCAGACCTTTGGCGACGAGGGCGCAAAAAACGGCTACTGCCTCTATAAAGTCGGTTGCAAAGGCCCATATACGTTTAACAACTGCTCGCGCGAGAGATTTAATCAACACACTAGCTGGCCGGTGCAGGCGGGTCACGGCTGTATAGGTTGCTCGGAGCCTGATTTTTGGGATACGATGGGGCCTTTTGAGGAGCCGATGGCAGATAGGCTGTTTAACACCGTTTTAGGCCTAGGCGCCGATAACGTCAGCGATAAAATCGGCATCGGAGTGCTGGCGCTCGCAGGTATCGGTATAGCAGCGCACGCCGCGGTAAGCATTTTTGCTAAAGACAAAGAGGAGGCGTAAAAATGAGCGAGCAAAGAATAGTAATAGATCCGATAACAAGAATAGAAGGCCACCTGCGCATAGAGGTCGTCGTAGATGAAAATAACGTAGTTAAAGAGGCCTACTCGGGCTCGACGCTCTGGCGCGGCATAGAGCAGGTCGTAAAGGGGCGAGATCCGAGGGATGCAGGGTTTTTTATGCAGAGGATTTGCGGAGTTTGTACGTTTTCGCACTACCGCGCGGGTATCATGGCCGTCGAGAACGCGCTAGGTATCGTTCCTCCGCTAAACGCGCAGCTAACGCGTACGCTGATGAATAACGCCCTTTATATGCACGATCACGTGGTGCATTTTTATCAGCTTCACGGCCTTGACTGGGCGGACGTAGTCTCGGCTCTAAGCGCGGATGTGCACAAGGCTAGCGACGAGGCGTTTAAGTACTGCGACACGCCTTACGCGACCGGCGCAGATAAGCTAAAAGAGGTAAAAGAGCGCGTTGAAGCCTTCGTAAAAAAAGGAAATTTAGGGCCTTTTGCAAACGCGTACTGGGGACATCCGACCTATAAATTTACGCCTGAGCAAAATTTGATCGTGCTTTCGCACTACTTAGAGTGCCTAAGGATACAAAGAACGGTAGCGCAGATGATGGCGATATTTGGCTCCAAAAACCCGCACCCCCAAAGCCTAACCGTGGGCGGCGTGACCTGCGTCATGGACTTGCTAGATCCTGCAAGACTGGGCGAATATCTAACCAAATTTCAAGAAACGGCCGATTTTATTAACAGGGCGTATTATCCAGATCTCGTCATGGCGGCTAAAGCCTACGGCAGCGAGCCAAGCGTGCTAAAAGACGTCGGCGTGTCAAATTTATTCGCTTACGACGAGTTTTTAGTCGGCAAAAACGAGTACCTGATCCAAGGCGGAGTTATCCTAAACGGCGACATTAGCAAGGTTTATGAAGTAAACGGCGACAAGATCACCGAGGAAGCCACTCGCGCATGGTATAAAAACCCGGCTCCGCTGCATCCATACGACGGCGAGACCGAGCCAAACTACACCGGCTTAAAAGATATGAAAACATTGGGCGGCAGCGGCAAAGAGGTAGATACCAAGGTCTTTGACGAAAAGGGCAAATATAGCTGGATCAAAGCCCCTCGCTATGAGGGCAAACCTATGCAGGTAGGCCCGGTAGCCAGCATCGTGATAAACTACGCCAAAGGCAACGAGCGCGTGGTAAAGATCGTAGATAAATTTTTAAAAGATACGGGACTTCCGCTTGAGGCGGTATTTTCTACTCTAGGTAGAACCGCAACCAGGATGCTAGAGGCTAAACTAGTAGCCGATCACGGTCTAACGGCCTTTAATAGCCTAGTAGAAAATCTAAAAACCGATCAAGAAACCTACGCTAAGTACGTCATAGATAACGGCAAAGAGTATAAAGGAAATTTCCAAGGCAACGCCCCTCGCGGCGCGCTTAGCCACTGGTGCCGCATAAAAGACGGCGTGATAACCAACTGGCAGGCAGTCGTGCCTAGCACGTGGAACGCCTCGCCAAAAGACGCCGCAAACGCGCGAGGAAGCTACGAGGAGTGCCTCATCGGGCTAAAGATCGCCGATCTAACCAAGCCGCTTGAGATCATACGCAAGATCCACTCCTACGATCCTTGTATCGCATGCGCCGTGCACGTGATGGATGCGCGCGGCAAGCGGCTGGGCGAATACAAAATCAACCCGAATTTGTGAAAGGAGCGGCTATGAGCGAGCATAAATTTGACCGCAAAAGCGAGTATGAATTTTCCATCGGACTTAGAGCGACGCACTGGATCAGGTTTTTTGCCATCACATTTTTAGTCGTGAGCGGCTACTATATATCATATGTTTTCGTTAGTCCCGAAATCACGAGCGAACCGACGAATTTTATGAATGCTAAATGGCGTATGGCGCACCAAATCGCGGGATTTATCTTGATAGCGTGCTTTATTTTCAAGCTTTATCTGTTTATATTCGACAAATACAGCCGTAAAGAGGTCGTGAGCGTAGTTGATTTTTTTAGCCCGAAAGTCTGGATAGCGCAGATAAAATACTATCTATTTTTAGGCCCGCACCCGCATCTAAAGGGCGTTTATAATCCGCTTCAGTTTGCGTCGTATTTTTTCTTTTACGTTGTGCTTTTTCTTATTTGCCTAACGGGCCTCGTACTCTACGTCCACGTCTATCACGAGGGGCTTGGCGGGCTGCTTTACGAGCCGATGAGGCGGTGCGAGGAGCTAATGGGCGGGCTAGCAAACGTCCGCACGGTGCACCGCGTTTGCATGTGGGTCATCATCGTTTTTGTAGCCATTCACGTGTATATGGCCGTCTTTAACGCCGTAAAAGGCAAAAACGGAGCTATGGACGCGATTATTAGCGGCTACAAATACGTAAAAGACGAGCACTGATGCGCGTTTTGGTGCTAGGTATCGGCAACGTGATGTTTGGCGACGAGGGCGTGGGAGTGCATTTTGTAAAAATGATGGAGCGAAACTATAAATTTAGCCCTAAAATCAGGGCTAAATTTGACTCCGCTTTAAATTTGGACGGCGCAAACTCAAATTTAAGCGGCGATTTAGCTAGTCGAGGCGGCTTTAAATTTAACGCAGACGGCGCAAATTTGGAGCTAAGATTTATCGATGGCGGCACGCTAGCTATGGCGCTAACGCCCCTTATAGCTCAGGCGGACGTTTTGATAGTCGCCGACTGCGTCAGCGCAGATGACGGCGAGACGGGGGACGTGTATTTTTTCGGTTACGAGCAGGTGCCGCCCGCAGTTTCTTGGAACGGCTCCGCGCACGAGGTAGAGATGCTTGAAACGTTGCGGCTGATGGAGCTTGCGGGCGATTTGCCGCGGACTAAAATTTTAGGTATCGTGCCAAAACGCATCGAGCCTATGAGCTTTGAGCTCTCGTCGCAGGCGCAAGAGGGCGTAAATTTGATGGAAAAGACGCTTTTAAACGAGCTTTCAAAGCTTGGATTTAGCCACGAAAAGATCGCAAATTTTAGCGTCTGCGATATCGCTTTAGAGTTTTCAAAAAGGGGTGCGATATGATTTTAGCTTACGAGTTTGACTGCGCGAGCGAAAATTTCGCCTTTTTTCTTAAATTTTACGCGCAAAAAAGCGGACTAAAATTTAGCCTTAAAAGGGAGTGGGGTTTAACTACGCTTTACGCCCAGGGTACGCAAGAGGAACTTTTGACGTTTTCGGATATGCTTTCTAGTGCGCTGCCTCACAGCGTGTTTTTGCGCGGTTCAAAAGTTTATGCGAGCGAAAATTTACCGCAAGGCGAAACGAGCGAACCGCAAAATGCACTCTCAAATATCACTCCAAGCGTCGTTAGCGCTTATCTAAAAGGAGAGCTAAAAGAGTGCGAAAACGGCGTTTTTAGCGATGTTTGCGTTTTTACGGACGACAAATTTACGCCCGTAACGAAGGCGAATTTTAGCGAGCTTTTGGATTTTGCTTTTAAAAATTTAAGCGCTGGCGCGAGCGTTAAATTTAAAGATATTAGCGGCGAATTTGAAGCGTCAAATTTTACCGAACTAAACGAAAATTTTAATCTTTTAATGCCGACAAACCTTAAAAATTTACCGAAAATTTTTATCGCAAACGAAGCCGAGCAAGTAGCTCTAGCAAGCTACGAAAAACCCGCCGTTACGCTAAAAACGACGGCGATTTACCACGGCAATCACCCAAACTCGCCAAGTTTTTTTGACGTCTGCGCCCCTAGAGACATTTTCCTCTACGCGCTTTGCGACAGGCTTTTTAAGGCAGGCGTAAATTTTACCTCGTTAAAGGCGCAAAGGCAGCCGTTTAAGGCTACCGTGCTTGAAAACGGATATATTTTTAGCGGCTCAAATATTTATTATTCACGCGCAAATTTGAGCGAGGTAGAGGGCGCCGCGGATAAAAATCTAGCGAATTTTAATCTCGCAAAAAAAGAATTTGACGAAGAGGGCGGGATAGCTAGGATATTTTTAAGCAGGTTTAAAGACGATGAAGTTAAAATTTACCCCAAATTTGATGATTTTAACGTCTTAAATTTCGCCTTGCCCGCGAGTTTTGACGAGCTTTACGCTCAGATAAAGCGCGAGGATGGCGGCGAGAGATTGCTTCAAAATTATGGCGAAAGCTTTAGTTTGCCGCGCGGCGAGCTAAACGTACAAAACGGCTTTTTCGGGCTGTTTTGTATAGTCGGAGCGCTGCTTGGATTTGATAGCGATGCGCAAAAAGCGGGCGAAATTTTACTGCAAAACGCGAGCGATTTTAACGGCGCAAAAGGGCCTAGGCTTGATTTTAAAATGCTAAACAAAACGCATTTTGACGTCGTTAAATTTGCTAGAAGCGGCATGAGCTTTAGGCTCGCAGGCGTCGATGCGAGGCTGCTTAGCTACGGATACGCCGAGTCGCTGGCTTATTTTTTGAGCGATTTTTCGGACGCGCTAAAGCAGGATTTTAGCGTGCAAAACGCGCTGCTTTGCGGCTCGCTTTTTGAGAACAAAACGCTTGCGAATTTGACGTTAAAGCATCTAAAAACGGGCTTAAACGCCAAATTTAGCAAAGAGTTTTTGATTGAAGAGATGTTTTAGATATGAAATTTCAGGCTTAGTCCAAGGCGTCGGCTTTCGCCCCTTTGTTTATAATCTAGCCCTTAAATTCGGCCTTGCGGGCGAAATTTACAACGACGACGAGGGCGTGAAGCTAACGCTTTGCGGGCGAGACGAGCAGATAGAAAAATTTGAAAAAGCGCTTTATGAGGAGCTGCCCAGCCTCGCTCGTATCGACGAGATGAGAAAAACCGAGCTAGAGAGCGCGAAATTTGACGAGTTTAAGATAGTCGCCTCAAAATCAGCCAAAAAACACGCGCCCATCTTGCCCGATTTTGCCCTCTGTGCAGACTGCGAGCGCGAGTTTTACGATCCCACAGACCCGAGGTATCATTATCCTTTTATAAACTGCACCAACTGCGGCCCGAGGTTTTCGATTATCAAGTCGCTGCCTTACGACCGCGCAAACACGACGATGAGCGCGTTTAAGATGTGCGAATTTTGCGGCGGCGAATACAAAAATCCGCTAAATCGCCGCTATCACGCCCAGCCTGTCTCCTGCCCAAACTGCGGGCCAAGACTCACTCTAAAAGATAAATTCGGGCGGGTTTTGGCGCTGGATAACGAAAGCGCGAAGCAGGCCGCGCAGCTCATAAACGAGGGTAAAATTTTAGCCGTAAAGGGGCTTGGCGGATTTCATCTGATGTGCCGTTTAGAGGAGGACACGGTAGGGCTACTAAGAGAGCGCAAGAAGCGCCCTAAAAAGCCATTTGCCGTGATGTGCAAAGACCTAGCGCGCGCTAAAAAATACGCTCAAATTTCGCCCAAGGAGCAGCAGCTTTTAAGCTCAAATTTAAAACCTATCGTCGTTTTGCAAAGCTTGCCTGGCGCGCCGGTTCCCTCAAATTTAGCGCCGGGACTAAATAAAATCGGCATATTTTTGCCATACACCGGCGTTCATCTCTTGCTTTTTGAGTATTTAGAGGGCGACGTTATCGCCACTTCGGCCAATGTCTCGGGCGAGCCCATCATATATGGCGAAAACGACCTGCGAGAAAAGCTGGGCGGCGTGATAGATTTTTATCTAGATAACGACCGCGAGATCCACTCGCCAAGCGACGATAGTATCGCATTCGTAGCGGGCGGCGAGCCAGTTTTTATCCGCACGAGCCGCGGCGTGCATCCTAAGTTTATCCGCACGAAATTTAAGAGCGAAAAGACCGTTTTAGCCGTCGGAGCCGAGCTAAAAAACCAGTTTGCGATCTTTAAAGATGGCGAGCTGATGGTAAGCCCATATATCGGTGATCTAAAAAACGTCGCGACCTATGAGCGGTTTTGCGCGCTAATCAATCTTTTTAGCGAGATTTACGAGCTAAAATTTGACGAGATCGTAGCCGATTTGCATCCGCATTTTTTAAACTTAAAATGGGCGCGCGAGTATGCCGCGAATTTGGGTTCAAATATCAAGCAAATCCAGCATCATCACGCGCATTTGCTTTCTGTGATTTTAGAAAACGATTTGGACGCAAATCGCGAGTATTTGGGCTTTTGCTTTGACGGTACGGGATACGGCGCGGATGGGAGCGTCTGGGGTGGAGAGATCCTAAAAGTGCGCGGCAAAGAGTACGAGCGGGTTTGCAGATTTGACGAAATTTTACTGATCGGCGGCGAAGCTAGCGTAAAAAACATCTGGCAGATCGCTTATGCCGTGATTTTAAAATATGATTTAGAGTGCGAGGCGGAGGCGTTTTTAGCCAAATTTGAGCCAGCCAAGCTAAAAAATCTAAAAATCCTGCACGAAAAGCAAATAAACTGCGTTAAAACCAGCTCGCTCGGACGCATTTTCGACGCATTTGCGGCGGTGATCCTCGGACTTGATAGCATCAGCTACGAGGGCGAGGCGGGGATGAGCCTAGAAGCGCTCTACGACGCAAATTTAGACGTCTGCTACGAATTTGAGATCAGTAGTGACAAAATTTGCTTTAAAGAAGCCTTTAAAAGAGTTCTAAAAGACGATGCAAAAACGGCTGCTACGGGCTTTATAAAGGGGCTTGCAAAGCTCGTCGCAGACGTGGCTTGCGCGCAGCCTAACGACGTCTTGCTCGCAGGCGGAGTTTTTCAAAATAAAGCCCTGCTTGAAAATGTAATTTTAATTCTTAAGCAAAAAGGTAAGAAATATTACATAAATAAAAATTTTACTGCCAATGATTCGAGCATAGCTATCGGTCAAATCGTATTTACATTAATATAAATTAAAGTTTCCTGATGTATAATATGTAATATTTTCTTTAAGGAGGCGATAGTGGAAAACATCATCAGGTTTAGTGTATCGTTGCCAAAACAACTCCTCGACGAGCTAGATAGCAAGATAGGCGCTCAGGGCTATGCTTCAAGAAGCGAATTTACTCGCGATTTGATTAGAGAAAAAATAGTAAATGACAGCTGGAAGGACGCGGATGAGGATCTTATCGGCGTTTTGACGCTCATTTATCTACATCACCAAAACGACCTCGTCGTGAAAATGATGGACATCGAGCACAAGGCGAACCTGCATATCGCCTGCACGACTCACGTCCACGTGGATCACGATAACTGCCTAGAGACTCTGATACTGCGCGGCAAAGCAGGGTCTATCGAGAAATTTTCAGAAAAAATGGGCGGACTAAAAGGGGTTAAATTTGCAAAACTCACCAAGGCCGCCGTCCCTCACTCGTAGGATAGCGGTTTTCATCCGTTTGGCTTGGCTGAGCTAGGCGGATGAATTTTATATTTTTCTAGCGTAAATTTTATTTATAATTTACGCAGTATTTTTTATTTATTTGTTTAATGCTCTTTTACGTTAAAACTAGATATTAATTTAATCCGTTTAAATAGATGTTTTTATTTTTTAAATTTACTCTTTTAAATTTGCCGTTATTTGATGTTAAATTTTTGCATATTTTTAAAAACTAAGCTTAAAATTTATCTCTCTAAGCTTCTAAAAGGCGCGATAATTTCTGACGCTTACCGCTTTTTAGCACAAAGAAAGCAAAATGTGGCAGATTTAAGCTTACGCATAGGCATGATTTTGCACCGCAAAAGGGCGATATTTGTGCGGTTAGAATTAAAATAAAAACGCTTATAAGCGCGCTTTAAGAACCGGCTGATTAAATTTTGCGGTTTATGACCGTTTGCGCCTCTAAACTCTGCCGCATTTAAACGGCAAACCAAAAACGCCGTTCAAAACCGCGGTATTTTCGCTATTTCTTTACATTTTGATTTTGTTTTTGCTAAAATCGCGCGATTAATTTATCTAGGATCATAAGGCAAAATTTTTTTAAATTTCGCTCAAAACGAGGGAAGCTCGGGTATATTGCCCATATTTGCCGCGATTTTTGCGAAGGTACCGCAAAAACGGATTTTTAGCAGATTTTACGACTATTTTTATGCATAGATACGGGCGCTGTTTTTGGTAAATTTAGCCTGAAAAAGCGTTTGTTTTACGGATAAGAGGCGGACTTACGGCGGCGTTTTTAGGACTTGAGTAAAGCGCGAGATAGTCGGGGGTGGGCTATGCGATGCTTTACCGTGCCGGGCGATACAGGAAGATAAAATAAATGGAGTAGAAAAATGATGATATTTCATAAAAATTTTCTCGCATACGAGCTTGCGAAGTGGCGAGAAGAAGGGCTGGTAAGCGACGAGGCGGCGCGCAAGATAGCGGCTAGATACGATATGGATTTACCAGGCGAAAACGAGCGACGAAGCTTTATTTTAAAGCTCGTAGCGTATCTGTTTTTGGCGCTTTCGCTATTTACGTTAGTTGGCGCAAACTGGGAGGAGCTGCCGCGCGCCGTGAGGCTAATCATCGTGCTTGGCATACTGGCGGCGGTAAATTTTAGCGGAGTTTTGGCGCAGAAAAACGGCAAAGAGACGCAGGCTACGACGCTGTTTTTTCTGGGTAACTTTTGCTACGGCGCGGCGATCGTTTTAGTCGCGCAAATTTACCATTTAGGCGAGCATATGCCTGACGGCGTGCTGCTGTGGGCGGTCGGAGCTTTGGCGCTGGGACTTGCGACGCGTAAGTCCATTATCGCATTGCAAGCTATTGTTTTGGGGCTTATTTGGTTTTTGATGGAGTTTGAGTTTAGCGGCGTTTCGCACGGATTTTTGTTATTTATAGTAGCCTGCGCGGCGGTGCTTTGGCGCGACGACTCGCGGCTACTTACGGGCGCGCTTTTTGCGAGCGTGTTTTCTTATATTGTATCTTTCGTGCTTTACGAGCGGTATTTTCTAGCTAATTTGCGCGTGGACGATGCGCTTTACGGCGTTCATTTTTTTGCGCTTAGCTACTGCCTGCTAGCCGTTTGCGCTTCGTTTTTGCTTGAGAGAGCGGGCAAATTTGAACTCGCGTTTTATCTCAAAACCGTCGGCATCGTCTGCGGCGCGGGCATCTTGTGCTTTGATATGTCGCTTTACGAGGATTTGCATTTTTCTCGTCCGTGGTCTTACGGCGCCCAGAACTACGAGCAGGTTTTAAACGGGGTTACGTTTTTAAAAAGCGTGTTTGGGGCGCTGTTTGCCGTATTTTGCGCGGTATCTTTGGGACTTGCGTTTTACTTTAAAAAATACGTCGCCGCAACAGTCGGAGCGCTTTTGGTCGCGCTACCTTTTATCTTAGACGCGTTTGCGGGCTACGAGGAGGGCGTGTTTTCGCTCATCGGCGTTTGCGTCGCGGTCGCTCTTATCAAGCAAAATAATATGAAATTCGGCATCGCGCTTATCTTTTGGGTGGCGTTCGTGCGCTACGTCGATCTAGTCGGCGATTACGTCAGCGCCAGCGCGCTATTTTTGGTATTTGCGCTCGTGGTGCTCGGGGTCTCTAGGATATCTAAAAAAAGGAGCGCGAGATGAAACTAAAGCTGATTTTTGCCGCCGCGGTATTTCAAATTTTAGCCGTGATTGCGATGCTTGCGTATGCGTACGCGCCGATATATTTTGGCAAAGAGATCTTGCTGCGAACTACGGTTTATGATCCGCGCGATATGTTTCGCGGCGACTACGTGCGCCTTAGCTACGGCTTTGCAGGCATTTACGAGCTAGATAAAAGAGACTCGAATTTAAGCAAAAGGCAGCAGTTGCACGGCGCTAAAATTTACGCCGTTTTAAAGCAAGATAAAGATGGCAGGTATAAATTTGACAAATATAGCTTCGAGCGGCCTAACGGCGGGACGTTTTTAGCTGGCAGGGTTGATTATAATACCGCAAATTTCGGCATCGAGGCCTTTTTTATGCCGCCTAAAAAAGCGCAGCAGATGGAGCGAGATATGATGGAGTTTAACGCCACCGCCGTCATTAGCGTGATGAATAACGGCAAAGCTCGTATCAAAGATATCGTGCTAGAAAAACCAAACGTGGGCAAGTCTCGCGGACATTAAATTTATCGGCAAAGAGGGCTAAATTTGACTAGACTTACCCGAACTCAAATTTAGCCCGAGCCGTCAAATTTAACGCGACTCAAATTTGAGTCAAATTTTAACTCCTCGCCGCTATCATAAAAATCTCAAAGTATAAACAAAACGCAACGAAATAATATCCGCAAGGTATGAAACTAAAGCGGGATTTTAACATCTAAGAGTATAATAACCCCAAAAAATCGCTAAGGAGAAACAAAATGTGTAAAGATTGCGGATGCTCGCTCAGTGGACACGACCACACCCATACTCATGCTGACGGCACGACTCACTCGCATGCTCACGATCACGGCGCCGAGCACGGACACGGCGCGGCTCACGAGCATAGTCACGGCCACGCGCACCCGGCGCTAAACGACAGCAAAACCGTCGAAGTGATAACGAAAATTTTATCCCAAAACGACGAAGAGGCCGCGCACAACCGCGCTCATTTGGACGAGCACGGGATTTTATGCGTAAATCTCATGAGCAGTCCCGGCAGCGGCAAGACAACGCTACTAGAAGCTACGATAAAAAGCGGTAAATTTAAAATCGGCGTCGTCGAGGGCGATCTAGAAACCAATCAAGACGCCGACCGCATAATAAAAGCAGGCGGCAAGGCCCATCAGATCACGACCGGGCAGGCATGCCACCTGGATGCGTTTATGGTGCACAAGGGGCTCCATCATCTGCCGCTAGAGGGCCTTGATATAGTTTTCGTAGAAAACGTCGGCAACCTCGTTTGCCCCGCTAGCTACGACGTCGGCTCGCACTTTAACGTCGTGCTGCTATCGGTGCCCGAAGGCGACGATAAGGTAGCTAAATACCCCGTGATGTTTCGCGCTGCCGATCTTATCGTGATAACTAAAACTTCGCTGTTGCCGCATTTTGAATTTGACGTTAAAAAAGTCGTCAAAGAGGCTCGCAAACTAAATCCAAAGGTCGACGTCGTCGAGCTTGACGCAAAAACGGGCGAGGGTATGGAGAAGTGGCTGGATTTTTTAAAATTTAAAAAAGAGCTTAGATAATGTGCCTCTCAATCCCTTCAAAAGTGATCGCGATCGACGAAGATAACGTCGCTACCGTAGAGACGCTAGGCGTGAGCCGCCGCGTGAGCCTCGACCTCATCGCCGAGCCCGTGGCCGTCGGCGAATACGTACTCATCCACGTCGGCTACGCGATGGAAAAAATCGATACGAAATTTGCGCTAGAAAGTATCGAAATCTACCGCCAAATCGCCAAAGATATGCAAAGCGGCCGGATCGGCGCGGATGAGGGCGACGCGGGACTAAGCGCTATGCAAGAGGCGGCAAATAAGCCGGACGCAAAGGAAAAAGCGTGAATCTAATCAATGATTTTCGCGATAAAGAGCTTATTTTAGCGCTTTCAAAACTCATCAAAAAAGAGAGCGTAAAACCGCTAAATATCATGGAAATTTGCGGCGGACACACGCACTCGATCATGAAATTCGGCCTGCCGCAGCTAGTGGGCGAGCATATAAATTTCGTCCACGGCCCTGGCTGTCCCGTCTGCGTGATGCCAAGGAGCCGCATAGACGAGGCTATCAAGCTAGCCCAGATGCCTGGCACCATCCTGTGCACTCTAGCCGATATGATGAGAGTGCCGGGTTCAAGCACCAGCCTGCAAAAGCTGCGCGGCGAGGGTTGCGACATCAGAGCGCTATATAGCCCGCTAGACTGCATCAAAATCGCGCTGGAAAATCCAGAAAAGAACGTGATATTTTTTGCGATCGGGTTTGAGACGACGACGCCTATGAGCGCAAATTTGGTGCAAAAGACGCTGGAGCTCGGGCTAAAAAATCTATTTTTCCATATAAATCACGTTACCGTCCCCGCACCCGTGCGAGCGATCCTAAACGATAAAGACGTCAAGATCGACGCGTTTTTGGGGCCTAGCCACGTGAGCGTGATCACGGGATACGGCATCTACGAGAGTATCGCGGCCGAGTATAAAAAACCTATCGCGGTTAGCGGATTTGAGCCGCTTGATCTGATGGACGGCATCCTAAACCTCGTCCGCCAGCAAAACGCGGGCACGCACGAGGTCTATAACGAATACGCAAGAGTCGTCACGCGCGAGGGAAACGTAAAAGCGCAGGAGCTTGTAGCTAAATTTTTCGAGCCGTGCGACTTCTCGTGGCGCGGTCTCGGCGCTATCGCTCAAAGCGGTATGAAGCTACGCCCCGAGTACGCGAAGCTTGACGCGAGGGTCAAATTTGACTGCAATGTGCAAAGCAAAGGCGAGAGCAAAGCCTGTATCTGTCCTGAGATTTTACGCGGGCGAGCAAAGCCCTTTGATTGTAAAATTTTCGCTAAAGCCTGTACGCCAAAAACCCCCGTTGGTTCGTGCATGGTCTCTAGTGAGGGCGCATGTGCGGCATACTACAAATACGGCGACGTTAAAAGCGCGGGGTAATTTGACGCTCTGCGCCAGCCTCGGCAAATAGCGAAGTCGCGAGCGGGCGATACTTTGCGCGATTTGGCGGCGAAAAACGAGACGCGAACTATAAAATTTAGAGGAAAAAATGAGCAAAATAATGCTAAGCCACGGCGGTGGCGGCGAGGAGATGAACTCGCTCATAAACGAGACGATTTTTAGGATATTCGACAACGAAATTTTGCGCGAGAGCAACGATAGCGCGATACTAAATTTCGGCGATTTTGGCGTGGACGAAAAATCTAGCGACTCGGCAAATTTGACGCCAAAATTTAACGGCAAACTAGCCTTTAGCACCGATAGCTTCGTCGTTACGCCGATATTTTTTAACGGCGGCGACATCGGCAAGATCGCAGCGTGCGGCACGATAAACGACCTAGCCATGGTCGGCGCCGAGGCAAAGTACCTAAGCTGCGCGCTAATAGTCGAGGAGGGGCTGGAGATAGCCGAGCTAGAGCGCGTACTAGGCTCGCTAGCCGCCGTCGCTCGCGAAAACGGCGTGCGAATCGTCTGCGGCGATACGAAGATCGTACCGCGCGGCAAATGCGATAAAATTTTTATTAACACGAGCGGCATCGGCGAGATCGTCTGCGAGGGCGTGGAGCTAAAAAGCCTGCGCGCCGGCGCCAAAATCCTGATCTCGGGCGACGTGGGCAGGCATGGCGCCGTGGTACTGGCTAGCCGCGAGGAGCTTGATTTGCAAAGCGAACTAAAAAGCGACTGCAAGGCTCTAGTAGGCGCGGTAAAGGCGCTGATAGAGGGCGGCGTAAAGCCTCTTTGTATGCGCGATGCGACGCGCGGAGGTCTTTCGGCGGTGCTAAACGAATGGGCTAAATTTAGTAGCCTAGACATCCTCGTGCGCGAGGAGGATATCAAGGTCAGCGACGAAGTAACGGGCGTTTGCGAGCTATTTGGCTTTGAGCCTTATGAGCTTGCAAACGAGGGTACCTTCGTGCTGGCCGTAGATGAAAAAGACGAAGCACGCGCGCTTGAGATTTTGCGCAAATTTGACGCTAACGCGGCTTCGATCGGCGAGATTTTGGGTGCTACAAACGGCCGCGTCATCCTGCAAAACGCATACGGCTCGAAACGCTTTTTAGAAGCGCCAAAGGGCGAGCTTTTGCCCAGAATATGCTAGGCGCGGCGATGAGTAGATCAAATTTAAATGCGCTAGATTTTCGGGCTTGCGCGGTACGAGAGCGAGCTCGCAAAATTTATCAAATTTACTCCCTAGGCGCGTACGTAAAAATAAAATCCGCTCCGTCCGTAAGCGAGGCAAGCCGATGCACGAACTAAGCATAGTGCAAAGCCTAGTCGCGCTTTGCGAGAAAAACGCCGCCGCAAACGGCGCGAAAGAGGTCGTGCGCCTCGAAGTGCGTATCGGACGGCTAAGCGGCGTCGAGCCTCACTATTTGCAAAGCGCATTTGAAGTTTATAAGGCGGGCACGATCTGCGAAAATGCCAAGCTTTTGATCGTCTTGCAAAACGTCGCCGTGGAGTGCAAAAGCTGCGGTTTTAGCGGCGAGCTTAGCGAAAACGACTTCACCTGTCCGGCTTGCGGTTCGCAGGAGCTTGAGGTCACGGGCGGCGAGGATATGCACCTCATGCGCCTTGAGATGCGGTGATTTTGCCGCAAATTTTAGCTCAAACTCGGTGTTTAAATTTGAGCTAATTTTTAAAATTTACTTCTAAAAATGCGGTAAATTTAATGAAACTCTGTCTACTTGCCCCTCTAAAAAGCGCCTAGATAAATTTAAAAGGAAGCTAGATGCCCAAATATTCATTTGAAACCATAGAGCAAATGCTGCTAAAATGCGTAGCCCAGGGCGGCGAGCCCGAGCTTAGCTTTCGCCTGCGCGGCGCAGAGTACATGATCATCGCCTATGCGCATCGCTGCTCGTTTCAAAGATGTGCAGACGAGACGGGCGCAAACGCGAGCGGCGAGCGGTATTTTACTACGCTGCGAGAGCTCTACGCCGCACCGCAGATAAATGGGCGCTCGCTAGAGGAGCTTTGGGGCGAGGCGGATGAATTTTATTGTCCTAATTTTGAGCCGTGAGACCCCAGATTTGCGCGGCGCAGGCAAATGCGCGGGTAAATTTGAAAGGAAATAAATGGGTTCTGCTTGGAATTACGGCGCGAAAGAGTGCAGCGCGGACGGTAAATTTAGCGCGGAATTTGAAGGTCATGAGATAGCTATGGGTGCGCCGAGTCTGGGAGAGCTACGGCTTTACGCGAGCGCGGAGCTTTTGCGAGATTGCTTAAATTTGCAAAGCGGATTTAACGGCAACGCAAACGCCGATGCCCAGGGTTTAAATTTAAAGCGTAAAGAAAACGATAGTAAGAGCGAAAACGTAAAATTTAGCCGAAGCGGCGAGATTGAGCAAATTTTACTTAGCGAGCAGGCTACGGCGTGTTTTACGTTTTCTGACGATTCGCGGTTTTTGGCGTTTGCCGAGTGGACGGCCGATAAAATGCAGCTCGCAAAGGTGCTACGACTAGCGGACATGAGCATAAAAACCGTTGAGGGGCTCCAAAGAGTCGCGGAGTTTTTATCTTTTAAGGATGGTTTGCTGGAGATTTTGGACTCACCGGTTTTTATGCCCGAAAGCTTTTAGGCGGACGTCCGCGAGCTTTTTGACGATGAGATCAAAAGCTAAATTTGACGCCGCAAAACGCCCAAACTGATAGCGAAAAAATTTAAAACGCAAGCAAATTTAATAAAAATCGTAGTCCCAGCAAGACGGCGCCAAACGCCAAAACCCGCCGTAAATTTACAAGAAAAGTGCAAAATCTACGGCCGTCGCGCTAATTTTATAGGGGCTGTTTTTGCCCTGAGCGCATTTAGCGCGTCTGCATACTACATCTACTCCAGGTTGTCTTGCTAGCTTCGGCGCCGTTTTTATCAAATTTGACGCGTGCGCGATTTTAAATTTGCGGCGTAAAATATCGCGGCGAGGCTCACGGTTTTCGTTGTTTTACCGCCGTTGCGATCTATAAAGATTACAAATTTACGAAAATCCGCAGCGAGCCAGTCTATTTTAAGGGCGAAATTTTTGCTATGCGGTTGTCGGCGCTTGTATTTTGGGCTTTATTTTCGACTCGGTTTTTTGCCTATGGCGTTCATGTCGGCATTCCGTGCGCGCTGTTTTGTCATATCAAAAATAGCAAAGAGCGCAAATTTGATTAAATTTGCCAAAAGCCAGCGAGTGCAAGGGGCAGACGAGTGGCGCGGAGTATCAAATTTGGCTTTATTTAACCCGCAAACTAGCGGTCAAGACCCAAAACCTCCCGCACCTTTTGCTTGCACGCCTCAAATTTTTGCTCAAACTCCGCGCGCTTTTGCACCTCGTTTTTAGCTCCTATCTTGGTATGTCCCGAGCCTCGCCCTAAAAATTTTACGTATCCCGTATCCTTAAACTCCGTCGTAAGCGGCACATTCGAGCCCTCTACGCCCTCGCAGATAAGCTGTACTAATGCGTATTCTTCTAGCGCGAAGGCTTGGGGGTAGATGTTTATTTTCTTTAAATTTTTAAGCGCGACAAGCGGTAAGAGCGCTGGATAAGGCGCTTTGCACTTCACCCAAATGAGCCTTAGCGCCTCAAGCGCGCCTAAATCTCTTAAAAACTCGAAGTCTTTAATCGGCTGATCCCAATCAAGAGTACCGTTTATGCCTAGATACCGCAGCGAAGCTATGCCGCTAAGCTCCGAAAAATCGCTCACTCTTCGTAAATTTTCAAAATGCGCCGATTTTAGGCTCTTTAGCTCCTTTAGCGGCGAAAGATCGCAAAAGCCGGAGACGTACTCCAAAACCAGCTCGCGCAAAAGAGGCAACCGGGCTAGAAAATCGATATTTTTTACTTGGATTTTGGTTATGCGTAGGCGCTCTAGATGTTTTAGCTTAGGCAGCGCGGCGATTTGCTCCTTGCTAGGCAAGTGCAGCGTAAGCTCCTCTAGTCCTTCGCACTCAAAAATCCGCTCCCAAAGAGGCGTATCGGCACCCACGGTAGCGATCTTTAGATTTTCGTTAGATTGCGCGCCGCTTAGCATATACCTAAAACGCTCGCCGCCCGGCACCATCGCCCAGTAATCGTCTCTGCCCTCTAGCATATCCCAAAAGTGATGAATCATTTAGTATTCCTTTATTTACTTTATCTAAAAGCGTTTAAATTTAGCCGTCTTTTTTTGCGGGCAAGCTTTAGTGTTTTTGCTCATTAAATTTAGCTTTGGCGCGATTATAGCTTAAATTCGCAACTATAAAAAGAGCCGCTTAAAAACGGCGCCAAAGCGATAAAACCCGTGTCCGCAAAGAAAATAAAGATATTTCAAACGCCGTTTTTGGTATAATCGCGAAAAATTAAAACAAAGGAGAAAAGTGAAAACAAAGGTAAATAAATACTTAGTAACAGGGCTAAATCTCCAAGAAGCCCGAAAAAATACGAAAAACACAAGCTCGTTCGCAACAAAAAAAGCTTTTACTATGATAGAGCTGATATTTGTCATCATTATAATAGGTACTCTAGCGGCTATAGCAGTACCTAGGTTAAACGTAAGCAGACTTGATGCGGAGGTTTTGGCGGCGTTTCAAAATATCCAAAATACGATAGAAGAAACGCAGCAGTATTTTGCTGCACATGGCAACGGTAAGTATTATCTGCAAGGCGACGAGGGTACTGGACTGCATTTGAAGATTGGCGGAACTGATAATTTCTTTGATGACAGTCTTTATGATGCCGATAGTAATTCATACAGCAGGTCTGCGAGTATGATTTACTATTACTTCCCAGGTGAGGATATGAGTAATCCGCGCACTTGTATGTTCTTTGGGGTAGGAAACATGCAAGAGGCTGTAAAAGAGCCCAAATATGGTATAGTTATATGGTATAACAATCCTCATGCTATGCCTACGGGACAAAATCCTAGGTGTGATAAGTTGAGAAATATGATAAAAGAAGCCTACCCGCCAAATGGTAGCTGGGGTGGAAGCATTACGTTTCATGTGATAGATTTTGGATATAGAAAAGGCGCATTTGGAACTTTTTGACTTGAGCTATAGTCAATAGACTAGAAGCTAAGATTGTCGCAAGTTAGCTTGTTGATCAATCGAGGATCAAAATACTGGTTTGATTTTGCCGTTTGCGAGCTAAATTTGCTAAAAACAAGTCGAGTATCAAAAAACTCGTTGAGTAGCTAGTTTATGAATTTACTCAAATATCAAAAACGGCGCTTCAAGTACGTTTCTGATTATCTTAAACGGCG